>JAUVWK010000501.1 GCA_030604165.1 Alphaproteobacteria bacterium
CGACACCGGCCAGATCGAGCCCCATCACCTGGGTCTCGCTCTGTACCCCCGGCATGGTCACGCAACTGGTATTAGGCAACCGCTCCGCGCCCGCGCCGAAGACCCGGCGGGCGGCTTCGATCTCACCCAGACGGGCCTCGAGGTCATCGCGTAGCCGCGCCAGAAGCGGCGCGCGCTGGCGGTCTTCCGCCGCTAGCTCGGCCGCGACACCGAAGCCGACGATGGCGGCCGCGTTCTCGGTGCCGCCGCGCCGGCCCCGCTCCTGCCCGCCGCCGACCAGGATCGGTTGCAGGGCAACGCCCGGGCGCACCGCCAGCGCGCCGACCCCCTTGGGCCCGCCGAACTTGTGGGCCGAGAGGCTCAGCATGTCGACGCCGAGCGCCGCCATATCCAGCGCCACGCGGCCCGGCGCCTGCACCGCGTCGCAATGAACCAGCGCGCCCTTAGCATGGGCGATTGCGGCCAGCTCGGCGACCGGCTCGAGCACGCCGGTTTCGTTATTGGCCAGCATGATGGAGACCAGCGCTTGGTCCGCGTCGCGGGCCAGCGCCTGCGCCAGCGTCGCGCCTTCGACGACGCCCTCGCCATCGACCGCAAGCACCACCAGGTCCTCGGCAAAGGTCTCGGCCGCCTTGAGCACCGAGGGGTGCTCGACGGCGCTGACCACCAGCCGCCGGCGCGCCGCGCCCCGCAGGGCCAAATTGTTGGCTTCCGTGCCGCCCGAGGTAAAGACGACGTCGGCGGGCGCGGCGCCGACCAGCGCCGCGACCTGCTCGCGCGCGTCCTCCACGGCCTTGCGCGCGGCGCGGCCAAAGCGGTGCACCGACGACGGATTGCCGGTCATCGCAAGCGCCTCGACCACGGCCTCGATTACGGCCGGTTTGACGGGCGCCGTCGCGTTGTAATCGAGATAGACGGCGGCGGCTTCGGTCATTCGGCCGCGGTCGGCGTGGCGGCCGCGGTCGGCGTGGCCTGTCGCTCGCCGCTGTGCATGGCCCCGCTAGTGCCGAGGATGCGGCGCTCGCACACATCCTCGAGCGAAACGGAGCTCAGGAAGAGATAGATCTGATTGCCCAATTCCTCCCACAAATCGTGGGTCAGGCAACGGCGGCTGTCGGTCAGGCAGCCCTCGCCGGTATCGGGCTTGCATCGCGTGGCGCGGAGCGGCTCGTCCACCGCCATGACGATGTCGGAGATGCGCAGCTCTGACGACGCCCGCGACAGCCTGTAGCCGCCGCCCGGCCCGCGCACGCTCTTGACCAGCCCGTTCTTGCGCAACTTGCTGAAAAGCTGTTCGAGATAGGACAGGGAAATCTCCTGACGCCGGGCGATTTCCGCCAGCGTCACCGGACCGCCCTTGGCGTCGAGCCCGGCATGCTTGGCAAGATCGACCATCGCCATCACGGCATAGCGGCCCTTTGTGCTCAGTTTCACGTGCCTACTCCTCTTTGAGCCCGATCACATCGGCGCGGCGCTCGCCGGGCTCCCCTGCGTCCCCACTACAAATTCGCAGACCTGCGACCCTCGGGTGAATTCGCGTCATCGTCCGACAAAACATCGTCCTCGACCCGGCCCACGCCCTTCTCACCCCGCTCCAACTCCGCCACGCGGGCGGTGAGCTTGTTGAGCTCGTCCAACAACCCCTCGATGGAGCGCGACATCGGATCCGACATGTCGGGCGACGGCGTGCCGTAGGCGGGAAAGCTCTTCTCTTTCTCGGGCTCCGCGGGGCGCGGCCCTGTGGCCCGGCGGGCCGGTATGCCAACCATCGTGGCGCCGGACGGAACGTCCTTCAGGACGACGGAATTAGCCCCGATCCGGGCGTCTTTCCCGACCGTGATCGGTCCCAAAATCTGGGCCCCCGCCCCGATCACGACGCCGTCTTCGACGGTCGGATGGCGCTTGCCCGGCGACCAGGTAACGCCGCCGAGCGTGACCCCGTGATAAAGCGTGACATCGTCGCCGATCACCGTGGTCTCGCCAATCACCACGCCCATGCCGTGGTCGATGAAAAAGCGCCGGCCAATACGCACGCCCGGGTGAATCTCGATCCCGGTCAGAACGCGCCCCACGTGGGAAACGAACCGCCCGAGCAGAAACAGGCGCCCCTGCCAGAGGGCATGGGCCAAGCGATAAAACAGGAGCGCGTGGAACCCCGGGTAACAGAAGAACACCTCGATACGCGACCGAACGGCGGGATCTCGCCCGAATACGCTATCGATATCCTCTTTTACTCGCTTGAACATAGGGCCCCCGGTCGTATATCAATGGGACTTCCGGTGTGTTGCAGCTTTGCTGCGTCGGCTGCTGCACCGACAAAAACATCGCCTGGGAGACAGACGCTTTATATATATTACCTGAGCGGGTTAGTCAAGTTCTGGTTTCGCTGACGCCCGGAAGCACAGGTATTACCTGTGCTACACTTTGGGTTATCATTAATTCAGTGCGAATTTCGGTGGATCAATCTATGAGTCAGTCTGTGAGTCAGTCTGTGGGTCAGTCTGTGGGTCAGTCATGGCAGAGGTAATGATCAGCGGTCCGGAGGGTCGGATCGAGGCTCGCTATTATCAGGCCGATCAGGTCAACGCACCCATCGCCTTGGTGTTGCATCCGCACCCGCAATATGGCGGCACGATGAACAACAAGGTGGTCTACACCCTTTATCGGACGTTCCGGCAACATGGCTTTTCCGTGCTGCGCATCAACTTTCGCGGCATCGGCCGTTCGCAGGGACGTTTCGATCACGGCCAAGGCGAGCTGAGCGACGCCGCGGCCTCGCTCGATTGGATGCAAAGCATCAATC
>JAUVWK010000296.1 GCA_030604165.1 Alphaproteobacteria bacterium
CACCGGGCCGCGCACCCGGTCGTGCCAGGCGATCGGCACGCTTTGCAGCAGAAAGCGCCAATGCGGGGTGCGCCCCGCGGCCTCCAGCCGGCGCCGCTCGTCGGCCCCGAGCGCCCGGGCCGCGCGGTCGTAAACCGGCGGGCGGCCGCGCGCGAGCTGGCGTTTGCGCTTTGCCGCCAACTCGTCGGGGGTCTCATAGCAGGGATAAAGCCGGTCGGCCTCGCGCAGCCGCTGCGCCGCCACCTCGTAAAGGCCGAGACGCTCCGATTGGCGCACCCGCTCGTCCCACTCAAGGCCGAGCCAGCGCAAGTCGCGCTCGATGGCCTCGGCATAGACCGCTTGCGAGCGCTCCGGGTCGGTATCGTCGATGCGCAGGATGAAGCGGCCGCCCGCTTGCCCCTTGGCGAGCAGCCAGTTGACCAGCGCGATGCGCGCGTTACCGACATGGAGATAGCCGGTCGGGCTCGGTGCGAAGCGGGTGACGACGCTCATCGGCGCGCCGCCCTCAATCGAGACCGCGAAAGCGGTTGGTGATGGGGTAACGGCGGTCCTTGCCGAACGAGCGGCGCGTCAGCTTGACCCCGGGCGGCGCCTGGCGGCGCTTGTATTCGGCGACATCCAGCATGCGCCAAACCTTGGTCACCGTGGCGCTGTCGTGGCCGCGCTCGACGATCTCGGCGAGCGGCATCTCGTGCTCGATGAGGCATTGCAAGATGTCGTCGAGCACCTCATAGGGCGGCAAGGTGTCCTGATCGGTCTGGTCCGGCTTGAGCTCCGCCGAGGGCGGCTTGGTGATAATGGTTTCGGGTATGACCGCCCCCTTCGGGCCCTGGAAGCCGTCGCGCCAGTTCTGGTTGCGCCAGCGCGCGAGCGCAAAAACCGTGGTCTTGTAAACATCCTTGAGCACCGAATAACCGCCGCACATGTCACCGTAGAGCGTCGCGTAGCCGACCGACATCTCCGACTTGTTGCCCGTGGTCAGCACCATGTGCCCGAGCTTGTTGCTGAGCGCCATCAGAATCATGCCGCGCGCCCGGGCCTGGATGTTTTCTTCGGTGGCGTCGGGCTCGCGCCCCTGGAACAGCGGCCGCAGCATGTCGTCGAAGGCGCCGACCGCGGGCTCGATCGGCACGGTATCGAGCCGCGCACCGAGCAACCGGGCGCACTCGGCCGCATCGTCGAGCGAGCCCTGCGAGCTGAAGCGCGACGGCATGCGCACGCAGTGGACCCGCGCCGCGCCCAGCGCGTCGACCGCCACCGCCGCCGAAAGCGCCGAATCGATACCGCCAGAAAAACCCACCAACACACCGGAAAAGCGGTTTTTGTTAACGTAATCTCTTAGCCCCAAGGTCATCGCGCGATAGATCGCGTCGAGCCCTTCCGGTGGCGCGTGGCGCTCCGTGACGACGCATTGCCAGGCGCCGTCGGCGCCGCGGGTCCACCGCGTCAGCAGCAGCGCTTCCTCGAAGGCGCGCGCCTGGGCGCACAAGGCGCGGTCGGCGCCGAGCACGAACGAGGCGCCATCGAAGACCAGCTCGTCCTGGCCGCCCACCTGGTTGAGATAGATCAGCGGCAGGCCGCACTCGACGACGCGGCTCACCGCCATGTTGATCCGCACATCGGTCTTGTCGTGCTCGAACGGCGAGCCATTGATCACCACCAGAATCTCCGCCCCCGATTCCTGGAGGCACTCCGGCACCTCGGGCAACCACAGATCCTCGCAGATCATGACGCCGAGACGGACACCGCGGAACGGCATCGGCCCGGGCAGCGCACCGGGCGCAAACACCCGAACCTCGTCGAAGACGCCGTAATTGGGCAGCTCGTGCTTGAACCGCGCGGCCGCGATTTCGCCGCCGTCGAGCAGCAGCGCGGCGTTGTAGAGCTTGCCGTCTTGCGGCCAGGGCGCGCCGACGATGAGCCCGGGTCCGCCATCGGCCGTATCGGCGGCCAAGGCCCGTACGGCGCGCTCGGCGGCGTCCTGGAACATCGGCTTGAGCACCAGGTCTTCCGGCGGATAGCCGGTCACCACCAACTCGCTGGTGAGCACGAGATCGGCGCCCTCCAGGGCCGCGCGGGCACGGGCGGCGCGCACGTGGGCGAGGTTGCCCTCGATATCCCCCACGGTGGGATCGAGCTGTGCAAGCGCGATGACCAGCGAATTCGATATGGCGGGCGGCATGGCGGGTTAAGGCTTCAGGGCGCGCCGTGGCCTGTCAACGGCTGCGCGAAAGCGTTTTGCCGCGGCCATTGCGGAGCAGGAACTCGCGGCCGATCTTAACCTGGATCTCGCCGTCATACTCGACGATATCGGCGGTGGCGTAGGTTTCGGGCCAGTTCTCGGGTAGGAACGAGCCGGTCCCGATCATGTCGATCGGCGCCTCGGCGCTGGCCATCACCCGGCACTTCTCCGGGCCGAAGCCCGAGCTGGCGACGATCCTGACCTGGCCGAAGCCGGCGTCGTCCAGTTTGTCCCTGAGATGGTAGATGGCGGCGGCCGTCACGCCGGTGCCGATGAGCCATTTGAGTTCGGCCTCGCTGCGATACTGGCGCACGGCGCGGGGCGCGTGCCGTTCGAGCACGGCATAGGACTCTGCCAGATCCAGGCCTTCCACGTAACGGCCACCATGGGTATCGACACGCATGGCGAGCTGTCCCTCGCGCGCGAGCTCCGGAAAGCGCCGGCAAACGGCCAGCGAATCCGTGATCTCCCGGCCGAAATAATCGACCAGCACGGTCATCGGCTCCTCCGGAAAGACCTCATGGAACATCTCGGCCGCGCGCACCGTCGAGCCGGCATAGCCGATGAACGCATGCGGCATGGTGCCGAGCCCGCGCTGATTGCCGAAAAAGTGCGCGGTGGCGTCATTCGCGTTGCCGATGAAGCCCACCGCCTCGACCCTGCGCCGCGCCGCGTCCGAACCGACATTTGCCGCATAGGCCATCATCTCGGCCATCTCTTGTCCCGCGCAATGACGCGCGTCCATCGCGACGAAAGACACCTTGGGCAAGGATTCGCACATGGTGTAGGCGTTGTAGGCGGCGACACACGCCGCGCCGAGGCGTTGCAGATAAAGCGTCTCGAGGTCGACAAGTTCGTGGAACGAGCCCGAGATGTAAACCAGCGGCTCGCCGGCGCCGACCCAATCGCCCTCCTCGTGGAGGGACTCGATCTTGAACGTCGTGCCGCGCGCCTCGGCGACGCGGTCCAGCCACTCGACCATCAGCCGCGGCGCGAAACACACCGGCCTGCGCATGAACACCGCGTAGCACACGCGCTTGTCGCCGAAGCGGCCGACGGCGTTTCGCGTCTTGGTGAAATAGTGGTCGGTGAGGCGCGAGATGTCAGCGTCGGACGGAACCTTGAGCGTCTGCTGCATGGTCACCGCTCCTCGGTCTTACGAGACGCGCCGCACCCGCGCATTCCCGTCGCGCTCCGCCTTGAGCTGCTCGGCGATGAGAAACGCGAGTTCCAGCGCCTGCGACGCGTTGAGACGCGGGTCGCAGTGGGTGTGATAGCGAGCGGAGAGTGATTCCTCCGTTATCGCCTGGGCGCCGCCAAGGCACTCTGTCACCTCCTGGCCGGTCATCTCGAAATGAACGCCGCCCGGATGCGTGCCCTCGGCGCGGTGCACGTCGAAGAAGCGCCCGACCTCGTCCAGAATCTGGTCGAAGACGCGTGTCTTGTAGCCGTTCGACGACTTGATGGTGTTGCCATGCATCGGATCGCAGGCCCACAACACCTTGCGCCCCTCGCGCTCGACCGCCTGGACCAGGCGTGGCAGGGCCGCCGCCACCTTGTCGTGCCCCATGCGCACGATTACGGTCAGCCGGCCCGGCTCGTTGCTCGGGTTGAGCGCGTCGATCAGGCGCAGCAACTCGTCCGGCTCCAGCGAGGGCCCGGCCTTGAGCCCGAGCGGATTGCGAACGCCGCGCAGGAATTCCACGTGCGCGCCGTCGGGCTGGCGCGTACGGTCGCCGATCCAGAGCATATGCGCCGAGCAGTCGTACCAATCGCCGGAAGTGGAATCGACCCGCGTCAGCGCCTGTTCATAGGGCAGGATCAACGCCTCGTGCGAGGTGTAGACCTCGGTCTCCCTGATCTGCGGCGTGGTTTCCGAGGTCAAGCCGCAGGCCGCCATGAAGTCGAGCGTTTCGGTGAGGCGGTCGGCCAGATCCTGATACCGGGCGCTCTCGGGGCTGTCGCTGACGAAGCCCAGGTTCCAGCGGTGCACCTGATGGAGATCGGCATAGCCGCCTTGCGCGAAGGCACGCAGCAAGTTGAGCGTGATCGCCGACTGATTGTAGACCTGGATCAGCCGCTGCGGGTCGGGGGTCCGGCTCTGGGCATCGAAGGCCATGGCGTTGACCATGTCGCCGCGATAGGACGGCAGGCTGAC
>JAUVWK010000394.1 GCA_030604165.1 Alphaproteobacteria bacterium
ACACCGAGATCGACGAGCGCATCGCGCCCGAAGCGGGCGAGCAGGTGATCGTCAAGAAACGCGCCAGCGCTTTTCACGGCACCTATCTCGCCGGCTATTTGCGCGCCCAGCGGGTCGATACGGTGATCATCACCGGCGTCACCATGGCCGGTTGCGTGCGCCACAGCACCGAAGACGCCATCGCCGAGGGCTTCCGGCCGATCGTGGTGCGCGAATGCGTCGGCGACCGCGTGCCCGGCGTGGTGGAGTGGAACCTGTTCGACATCGACGCCAAGTTCGGCGACGTGGAGCCGCTCGACGGCGTGCTCGGCTATCTCGACGATATCGAGCCCTTCGCCAACCGCTGAGTAGGGCTTGTTTCGCGCCGCGACAGTAGCGATCGCTCTGGCCGGTTGGCGCGGCGCTCCGCTATGATGCTGGCTCGCCTATGAGCGGACACGGGACGGGCGCCACTAGAAGAATATGAGCCGCTATTCCATCTTTAGCCTGATCAGGCACGCGCGCACGGGCCATCGAGATTGGCCCAGGGCCTGGCGCAGCCCTGAGCCCAAGCCGGCCTACGACGTGGTGATCGTCGGCGGCGGCGGCCACGGCCTCGCCACCGCCTATTATCTCGCCAAGGAACACGGCATCGCCAACGTGGCGGTGTTGGAGAAGGGCTGGCTCGGCGGCGGCAACACCGGGCGCAACACCACCGTTATCCGTTCCAACTATCTGTGGGATTCCAGCGCCGCGCTGTACGAGAAATCGCTGCAGCTCTTCGAGGGGCTGAGCCAGGAGCTCAACTTCAACGTCATGCTGAGCCAGCGCGGTCTGGTCGGTCTCGCCCATACCCAGCACGATTTGCGCGAGATCGCGCGGCGGGTCAACGCCATCCGCCTGAACGGCATCGATTCCGAGCTGCTCACACCGGCCCAGATCAAGGAGCTGGTGCCGATCATCAACATCTCGCCCACGGTGCGTTACCCGGTGATCGGCGGCTCGATCCAGCGCCGCGGCGGCGTCGCTCGGCACGACGCCGTGGCCTGGGGGCTGGCGCGCGGCGCCGACATGCGCGGTGTCGACATCATCGAGAACTGCGCGGTGACCGGCATCCGCCGCGAGGGCGGGCGGGTCACGGGCCTCGAGACCACGCGCGGCGCGATCGCGACCGGCAAGGTCGGTATCGCGGTGGCCGGCCACTCCAGCGTGCTCGCGGCGATGGCGGGCTTTCGTCTGCCGATCGAGAGCCATCCGCTGCAAGCGCTGGTTTCGGAGCCGATCAAGCCAATCATCGACACGGTGGTGATGTCGGGCACGGTGCATGTCTATGTCAGCCAGTCCGACCGCGGCGAGCTGGTCATGGGCGCCGGCATCGATGTCTTCAACTCCTACGCCCAGCGCGGCAGCCTGCCGGTGATCGAGAGCATGCTGGCCGCGGCGGTGGAGCTGTTTCCGATCTTCAGCCGCCTCAAGATGATGCGCAAATGGGGCGGCATCGTCGATGTCTGTCCCGACGCCAGCCCGATCATCGGGCTCACGCCGGTGGACGGCCTTTACCTCAATTGCGGCTGGGGCACCGGCGGCTTCAAGTCGACCCCGGGCTCGGGCTGGGTCTTCGCCCACACCATCGCCACCGGCGCGCCGCACCCGCTGAACGCGGCCTTCTCGCTCGAGCGCTTCCACAGCGGCGCGCTGATCGACGAACACGGCGCCGCCGCCGTGGCCCATTAGGGGGGACGCCATGCTATTGATCGAGTGCCCCTGGTGCGGGCCGCGCGACGAGGCCGAGTTCGCCTGCGGCGGCGAAGCCCACATCGCGCGCCCGGCCGAACCGGCCGCGCTGAGCGACGCGGAATGGGCCGATTATCTCTTCATGCGCAAGAACCCGAAGGGGCTGCATCGGGAGCGCTGGTGCCACACGCTGGGCTGCCGGCGCTGGTTCAATGTCGAGCGCAGCACCATCACGCATGAGATCACCCGGATCTACGCCATGGGCGAAGCGGCGCCGGCAAACGAGAACGAGGGCGAGGCATGAGACGCCAGCGCCAGCGCCTGGCCGAGGGCGGCCGCATCGAGCGCGAGCGCAGGCTTGCCTTCAGCTTCAATGGCAAGCGCTACCAGGGCCACCCCGGCGATACGCTGGCCTCGGCGCTGCTCGCCAACGGCGTGCGCCTGGTGGCGCGCAGCTTCAAATATCACCGGCCGCGCGGCATCGTCGGGGCCGGCGTGGAGGAGCCCAACGCCTTTGTTCAGCGCGGCCGGGGCGCGCAGACCGAGCCCAATGTGCGCGCCACCCAATTGGAGCTTTATGACGGGCTGGAGGCTGCCAGCGTGAACTGCTGGCCGAGCGTGCGGCACGATTTCTGGTCCATCAACGATCGCTTCTCGGCCCTGATGCCGCCCGGCTTCTATTACAAGACCTTCATGTGGCCGCCGAGCCTATGGCTGACCTACGAGCGCGTGATCCGCCGCGCCGGCGGCCTGGGCACGGCGCCGGACGGGCCCGATCCCGACCGCTACGACAAGCGCCACGGCCATTGCGATGTTTTCGTCGCCGGCGGCGGCGCGGCGGGCCTGGCGGCGGCGCTGGCGGCGGCGCGGGCCGGTGCGCGGGTGGTGCTGGCCGACGAGCAGGCCGAGCTCGGCGGTGCCGTGCTCGGCAATGGCGAGCGTATCGCCGGCGCGCCCGCAATCGATTGGGTGGCGGCGGCGGTGGCGGAGCTGGAAGATCTGCCCGAGGTTCGCCTGCTGCCGCGTACCACCGTGTTCGGCTATTACGACCATAACTACATGGCGCTGGTCGAGCGCGTGAGCGACCATCTGGGCCCGGTCGCGCCGGCCGGCCAGCCGCGCCAGCGGGTCTGGAAGGTGCGCGCCAAAGAGGTGGTGCTCGCCACCGGGGCCATCGAACGGCCCATCGTCTTTGCCGACAACGACCGCCCCGGCATCATGCTGGCCTCGGCCGCGCAGACTTATGTCAATCGCTACGGCGTGCGTCCGGGCAGCTGCGCCGTTGTCTTCACCACCAACGACAGCGCCTATCCAGCGGCGTTCGATCTGGCGGCGGCGGGTGTCGATGTGCGGGCGATCGTCGATGCGCGGCCGAACCCGCCCGAGGCCCTCGCGGCGGCGGCGCGCGAACGCGGCATCGAGCTGCTGCGCCGTCAGGCCGTGGTCTCGACCGGCGGAACGCGGCGTCTGAGACGCGTCGAAATCGTAGCCCTCAACGAGCGTGGCGACGGCCTCGAGGGCGACGCCCGGTGGTTTCGCTGCGATCTGCTTTGTCTCTCGGGCGGCTGGAGCCCGGCGGTGCATCTGTTGAGCCAGATCGGCGGCAAGCTCGCCTACGACGAGACGCTGGCCTGTTTCGTGCCCGGCGAAATGCGTCAGGCGGCGCGCACGGCCGGCGCGGCGAACGGCGCCTTTGCGCTCGGGGCGTGCCTGGCCCAGGGCTTCGCCGCCGGGGCCGAGGCGGCGCGCGAGG
>JAUVWK010000319.1 GCA_030604165.1 Alphaproteobacteria bacterium
CGGCGCGGCCGACCCAAGCAGCGCGGCCGGCGCGGCCGACAACGACGCCAACGCTGGGGCCGGCCCAAATGACGCGGCCGACGCGGCCAACGACGGCGCCAACGGCGCGAACGGCGCCAACGGCGCCAACGGCGCGCCCGGCGCGCACGGCGCGCACGATGCGAACGGCGCGAAGGAGCCGGCCACCGCGGCCACCGGTGAGGGCCCTGGCTCGGCCGCATCGTCGGAAGCGAAGCTGGATGACGAGTACGACGAGGGCACCATCTCGCTTGCCGCCATGGAAGAGGCGGTGAAGCCGCAGGTGATGGAGGTTTTCGACCAAATCTCGGACACCTACAAGAAGTTCAATCGCTTGCAGGATCGGCGTTTGGAACTGGCGCTCAAGAATGAAGCCCTCGCGCCGCCCCAGGCGAGGCGCCACGACAAGCTGAAGCAGGAGCTGGTGGCGCACATGGAAGGGGTGCAGCTGAACAACGGCCGCATCGAGGCCATGGTGGATCAGCTTTATGGCATCAATCGCCATCTGCAGGGCCTCGAAGGCGAGTTGATGCGGCGCGCGGTCAAGCGGGGCGTGCCCCGCGACAAGTTCGTGAAATACTATCTTGGTCGGGAGCTCGACCCACGCTGGCTCTCGCGGGTCTCGCGGCTATCCGACAAGGGCTGGAAAACATACGCGAAAGAGGACCGGCCGCGCATCGTCGAAATTCGCAAAGAAATAGGGCAAATCGCGCTAGGCAGCGGGCTCGAGCCGGGCGAGTTGAAACGGATCGTCGCCAAGGTGCAGCGGGGCGAGCGCGAGGCCGGCCAGGCGAAGAAGGAAATGGTCGAGGCCAACCTGCGGTTGGTCATCTCGATCGCCAAGAAATACACCAATCGCGGCTTGCAATTCCTCGACCTCATCCAAGAGGGCAATATCGGCCTGATGAAGGCGGTCGATAAGTTCGAATACCGCCGGGGCTACAAGTTCTCGACCTACGCCACCTGGTGGATCCGCCAGGCCATCACCCGTTCGATCGCCGACCAGGCCCGCACCATCCGCATCCCGGTGCACATGATCGAGACCATCAACAAGCTGGTGCGCACCTCGCGCCAAATGCTGCACGAAATCGGTCGCGAGCCGACACCCGACGAGCTCGCCGAGCGGCTCGGCATGCCGCTCGACAAGGTGCGCAAGGTGCTCAAGATCGCCAAGGAGCCGATCAGCCTGGAGACCCCGATCGGCGACGAAGAAGACAGCCACCTGGGCGATTTCATCGAAGACAAGAACGCGGTGCTGCCGGTCGACGCCGCGATCCAGGCCAATCTGCGCGAGACCACCACGCGCGTGCTCGCCAGCCTGACGCCGCGCGAAGAGCGCGTGCTCCGCATGCGCTTCGGCATCGGCATGAACACCGACCACACGCTCGAGGAAGTGGGGCAGCAGTTTTCCGTCACGCGCGAACGCATTCGCCAGATCGAGGCGAAGGCGCTGCGCAAGCTGAAGCATCCCAGCCGCAGCCGCAAGCTCAGGAGCTTCCTCGACACCTGAGCGCGAAGCCGGCTGGACGCATCGTGGCGGCCGTGGCACGTTCCGTGCTTCGGCCGTTTGCTTGAGCCGAGCGGGGGGGCACCATATCCGCGAGCACGTCTGAGCCGACTCCCGCGCGCGAGGGTTTCCGCCGAGGCTTCAGGGACGGTGCGCGGGTGCCCGCGCTCGTGCTTGTCGTCAGCCTGATCGGCTTCGGCTCGCTTTGCCGCCAGAGCGGGCTTTCCATCGATTTCGCGCTCATCAGCACGGCTGTCATGTGGGCCTTGCCCGGCCAGATCGCCTTCGTCGAGCTGCACAGCGCCGGCAACGCCTACCTTGCCATCGTCCTCGCGGTGGCCATGGCGAACGCGCGCTTCTTCCCCATGACGGCCACGTTGATGCCGCTGCTGCGCCCAGGCGTGCGGCGCAAGAGCTGGCTTTACGGCTTGGCCCATCTGGTGAGTTTCAATTCCTGGGTTTGGACCTTGCGGCGCAGCCCCGAGCTGCCGGTGCTCGCGCGGGCGCCGTATTATGTCGCCTTCGTCGCGGTCAGCTTCGTCGCGGGCATGACCGGCGTGGCGGTGGGCTATGTCCTGGCCGGCGTGGCGCCGCCCAGCGTGGCGCTCGGGCTGGTCTTTCTCAACGTCACTTATTTCGTGCTGATGCTGTCCGACGCGCGCCGCCTGCCGGCGCTTCTGGCCGTCATCGCCGGCGCCATCGGTGGGCCGCTCTTGCACCTGGTTTCGAGCGACTGGGGCCTTCTGGTCACCGGCGTCGTGGGCGGCACGCTCGCTTTTCTGGGCACGCGTATCGTGCGGGCACCCAATGGCTGAGAACAGCGCCTGGCTGATCTTGCCGGCCGCCGTCGCGGTCAGTTATTTCTGGCGCGCGCTCGGCGTCGCGGTTTCCGGGCGCCTCGATCCGCAGGGCGATCTGTTCCTGTGGGTGCAGTGCGTGGCCTATGCCATGCTGGCCGGGTTGGTCTCGCGCATGGCGTTTTTCCCGGCCGGCACGCTGGGCGGAACCGAGCTCGGCTTGCGGCTGGGCGCGCTCGCCCTCGCGCTGCTGGCGTTTTTTCTGGCCCGGCGTAATCTTTTGGTCGGCATCGCCGCCGGCGTGGGCGCGTTCATTCTCATGAACATGTTTTTGGGCGAGGTGTAAGCGCGGGCCGGCGGCGCTTGAACGGAAATCGCTTAGCGTCCGATCAGCGCCAGCCAGTCGTCCTCGCTGAGCACCGTCACGCCGAGCGCGGCGGCCTTTTTGGCTTTCGAGCCGGCCTTTTCGCCCGCCACCAGATAGTCGGTCTTTGGCGACACCGAGCCCGCCACCTTGGCGTCGAGCGCCTCGGCCCGCGCCTTGGCCTCGGCCCGGGTCATATGCACCAGCGTGCCGGTGAACACCACAATCTTGTCCGAGACCGGCGAGGTCGCGGCCGGGGCGGCGAAAGCCTCGATCTCGAGGAGCGCCGCCAGGTCGTCGAGCACCGCGCGGTTTTGCCTTTCGCTGAAGAAATCGACCAGGGCCTCGGCCACCACTGGGCCGATGCCGTCGATGGCGACGAGCTCCGCATAGGCTTCGCTCTCGCGCCCGCCCGCCGCCGTCCCCGCCGCCGTCAAGGAGTCCCGCAAATTGGCGAAGCTCTCATAGCGCCGCGCCAGCAACCGCGCGGTGGTTTGGCCGACATGGCGGATGCCAAGGGCGTAGATCAGCCGCTCCAGCGGGATGGTGCGGCGCGCGCCGATCGCGGCAAACAGATTGGCCGCGGATTTCTCGCCCCAGCCCTCGCGCTCCGCCAGTGGCGCGCGCCCGCCGGCGCCGTCCCGCTCCGCCAGCCGAAAAATATCGCCCGGGCCCTCGATCAGCCCCTCGCGCCAAAAGGCGGCGATCTGCTTGTTGCCGAGGCCCTCGATATCGAAGGCGTCGCGGGCGACGAAATGGCGCAACCGCTCGACCGCCTGGGTCGGGCAGATCAGCCCGCCGGTACAACGCGTCGCCGCCTCGCCCGCCTCGCGCACGGCGCGGCTGCCGCATTCGGGGCAGGTGTCGGGAAACTTGAATGGCGCGGCGCCGCGTGGCCGTTCTGCCAGCACCACGCGCACGATCTGAGGGATGACATCGCCGGCGCGCTGCACGATGACGGTATCGCCGGCGCGCACGTCCTTGCGGCCGATTTCATCTTCGTTGTGCAGCGTCGCCCGGCTCACGGTGACGCCGCCCACCCGCACCGGTTCCAGCTCGGCCACCGGCGTGAGCTTGCCGGTGCGTCCGACCTGAACCGAGATCTCGCGCAAGACCGTGCGCGCCTGCTCCGCCGGAAACTTGTGGGCGATGGCCCAGCGCGGCTCGCGCCCGGTGAAGCCCAAGCGCTCCTGCCAATCGATGCGGTCGGTTTTGAACACCACGCCATCGATTTCGTAGGGCAGCCCGTCGCGCCCCGCCAGGATGCGCCGGTAGAGGTCAGCCGCCTCGGCGAGCGAGCGGCACGGTTCGATGAGCGGATTGACCGAGAAGCCCCAGCTTTCGAGGCGGCCGAGAAAATCCAGGTAGCGGCCCGAGACCGGTTCGCTCATCTCGCCCCAGGCGTAAGCGAAAAAATGCAGGCGCCGCCGCGCCGTCAACGCGGGGTCGATCTGCCGCTCGCTGCCGGAGGCCGCGTTGCGCGTCGAGGCCGGGGAGCGGCCCTTCGTCAATCCGCGCAACGCGGCCTCCGGCGGCGTGCGGCAGATCGACC
>JAUVWK010000167.1 GCA_030604165.1 Alphaproteobacteria bacterium
CGGCTGTCGAGTGAGCTGGTAGCCAAAGCTGAAATCGCTTTTTCGGCGGCCGTATGCTTCCAGAACATATCTCAGATTACCGCACAATATCATGATATTAACTAAACTGTTTGCACGCCGGAACAAATCGTGTACATTTGCTCCATTGCATCGCTCCGCATCGTATGGAATAAGGATGGATAGAGATATCGGACCCGGCTTTGCGACTGGTTGAAAAAGGCGACATGGATAAACAAAAGGCGCTCGACGCCGCGCTGGCCCAGATCGAACGCGCCTTCGGCAAGGGCTCGGTGATGAAGCTCGGCCAACAGGCCAACGCGGTCAAGGCTGAGGCCATCCCGACCGGCTCGCTCGGGCTCGACATCGCCCTCGGTATCGGCGGCATTCCGCGCGGCCGGGTGATCGAGATCTACGGTCCGGAAAGCTCGGGCAAGACCACGCTGGCGCTCTCGGCGGTGGCCCAGGCGCAAAAACTGGGCGGCATCTGCGCCTTTATCGACGCCGAGCACGCGCTCGATCCGATCTATGCGCGCAAGCTCGGCGTGGATGTCGACAATCTGCTCATCTCGCAGCCCGACACCGGCGAGCAGGCGCTCGAGATCACCGATACCCTGGTGCGCTCGGGCGCGGTCGCGGTGGTGGTGGTGGACAGCGTCGCCGCGCTGGTGCCGCGCGCCGAGCTCGAGGGCGAGATGGGCGACGTCCATGTCGGCCTGCAGGCGCGGCTGATGAGCCAGGCCCTGCGCAAGCTGACCTCGTCGATCGCGCGCTCGCGCTGCTCGGTCATCTTCATCAACCAGATCCGCATGAAAATCGGCGTCATGTTCGGCAGCCCCGAGACCACCAGCGGCGGCAACGCGCTCAAGTTCTACGCCTCGGTGCGGCTCGACATCCGCCGCATCGGCGCGATCAAGGACCGCGACGAGGTGGTCGGCAACCAGACCCGGGTCAAGGTGGTCAAGAACAAGCTGGCGCCGCCGTTCAAGGTGGTCGAGTTCGACATCATGTATGGCGTCGGCATCTCGCGCATGGGCGAGCTGATCGATCACGGCCTCAAGGCCGGCCTGATCGAGAAGTCCGGCTCCTGGTACTCTCACGACAGCCAGCGCATCGGCCAGGGCCGCGAGAACGCCAAGCAGTTCCTGCGCGACAATGCCGGCCTCGCCGACACCATCGAGGCCGCGATCCGGGAAAATTCCGGCCTGACCGCGCCCGAGCCGCTGGTCGAGCTCGCCGAGCTCGACGAAGACACGGGTTGATCGCGGCTGAGGGGGGGCCGAGGCTGGCCTAGGGGAGCCGTCCACGCTCCAAGTCCCGGAGCTGCGCTGCGATAGCAACGCGGCCCCGGGTGCTCCATGAGCCGCGCGGGCGGGTGCCCGCGCGGTCTTGCGTCGTGATCGGGCCGGCGCGCGCCGCCTGGACACTCCGCGCCACAGGGATTAAGTAAACCGGGCCATTTGGGGGCCATGAGCGGGCCTGCAGGGAAGCCAACGGTCACGAGCATGCCAACCGTCAACGACATCCGGGCTCATTTTCTGGATTATTTTCGCCGTCACGAGCACGAGGTCGTGGCCTCGGGTCCGCTGGTGCCGCACAACGACCCGACCTTGATGTTCACCAACGCCGGCATGGTGCAGTTCAAGAACGTCTTCACCGGCGCCGAGAGCAGGGGCTACAAGCGCGCGGTGACCTCGCAAAAATGCGTGCGCGCCGGCGGCAAGCACAACGATCTCGACAATGTCGGCTACACCGCCCGCCACCACACTTTTTTCGAGATGCTCGGGAACTTCTCGTTTGGCGACTATTTCAAGGAGCTCGCCATCGAGCTGGCCTGGAAGCTGGTGGTCGAGGAGCTCGGCGTGGCGCGGGAGCGGCTCTTGGTCACCGTCTACGCCGAGGACGACGTGGCGCACGGGCTTTGGCGCAAGATCGCCGGCCTGCCGGAGAGCCGCGTCATCCGTATCGCCACCTCGGACAATTTCTGGGCCATGGGCGAGACCGGCCCCTGCGGCCCGTGCTCCGAGATCTTCTACGACCACGGCGAGGCGATCCCGGGTGGCCCGCCCGGCGGTGCGGACGAGGACGGCGACCGCTTCGTCGAGATCTGGAACCTGGTCTTCATGCAGTTCGAGCAGGTCACGGCGGCCGAGCGCATCGACCTGCCCAAGCCCTCCATCGACACCGGCATGGGGCTCGAGCGCATCGCCACCGTGCTGCAAGGCTTGCACGACAATTACGAGACCGACCTGTTCCGCCGCCTGATCGAGGCCGGCGTCGAGTTCTCGGGCACGCCGGCGGAGGGCGCCCACGCCGCCTCGCACCGGGTGATCGCCGACCATTTGCGCGCCACCGCGTTTCTCATCGCCGATGGCGTGACGCCGTCGAACGAGGGGCGCGGCTACGTGCTGCGTCGGATCATGCGCCGCGCCATGCGGCACGCGCAGCTGATGGGCTGCCGCGAGCCGCTGATGTGGCGCCTGGTGCCGGCCCTGATCGCCGAGATGGGCCAGGCCTACCCCGAGCTGGTGCGCGCGCAGCCGCTGATTACCGAGACGCTGAAACTGGAAGAGGGCCGCTTCAAAGAGACCCTGGCGCGGGGCCTGCGCCTGCTCGCCGAGGCCACGGCCAAGCTCGGCGAGCGCGAAACCTTGCCGGGCGCGGTGGCGTTCCAGCTCTACGATACCTACGGCTTTCCGCTGGATCTCACGCAAGACGCCCTGCGCGCCGAAGGCCGCGACGTCGATGTGGCGGGCTTCGAGTCCGCCATGGCGCGCCAGCGCGCCGAGGCGCGCAAGGCCTGGGCGGGCTCCGGCGGGGTCGCCACCGAGCGCGTCTGGTTCGCGCTGCGCGATGAGCTCGGGGCGAGCGAATTCCTCGGCTACGAGGCCGACAGCGCCGAAGGCGTGGTGCGCGGGCTGGTCCAGGACGACAAGCGGGTCGAGCGCGCCGAGCCCGGCGCCGAACTTGCCATCGTCACCAACCAGACCCCGTTCTACGGCGAATCCGGCGGCCAGGTGGGCGATACCGGAACCATTGTCGCGGCCGCGGGCGGGCGCGTCGCGGTGCGCGACACGCGCAAGCAGGCCGAGACGTTGGTCGTGCATTACGGCACCCTCGAGGGCGGCCCGCTGGCGCTCGGCGATACGGTGACGCTGGCGGTCGACGCCGCGCGCCGCGACCGGCTGCGCGCCAATCATTCGGCCACCCATGTGCTGCATGCGGCGTTGCGCCGCCGGCTCGGCGAGCATGTCACGCAGAAGGGCTCCCTGGTGGCGCCCGAGCGGCTGCGCTTCGATATCAGCCACCCCAAGCAGATCACGGCCGAGGAGCTCGAGGATGTCGAGGCCGAGGTCAACCGCGTGGTCCGCGCCAACGCCGACCTGGTTACCCATCTGATGAGCCCCGACGAGGCGGTGGCGAGCGGTGCGATGGCCCTGTTCGGCGAGAAATACGGCGAGGAAGTGCGCGTGGTCTCGATTGGCGAAGTCTCGATCGGCGAAGCTGGGGCGCCATTTTCGGTGGAGCTCTGCGGCGGCACCCATGTGCGGCGCACCGGCGACATCGGCCTGGTCAAGATCACCGGCGAAGCCGCGACCGCCGCCGGCGTGCGCCGCATCGAGGCGCTGACCGGCGACGCCGCGCGCCGCTATCTGAACCGGCGCGAAGCCTTGATCCTGGAGGTGGCGGAAAGCCTAAAAACCACCCCCGCCGAGGCGGCGCAGCGCGTGCAGGCGCTGGTGGGCGAGAAGAAACGGCTCGAGCGCGCCTTGGCCGAGGCGCGCAAGGCGCTCGCCACCGGCGGCGCGGTCGGGTCTGAGCGCCGCGAGGTCGGCGGCGTTGCATTCCATGCGCGCCAGCTCGCGGACGTCGCGCCCAAGGAGCTGCGCGGCATGGTCGATGAGCTGAAGAAGAAGCTGGGCTCGGGCGTCTACGCATTGATCACAGTGGCCGATGGCAAGGCGGCGCTCACCGTCGGCGTCAGCGACGACCTCACCGACCGGCTCAGCGCGGTCGATCTCGTGCGCGCGGGCGCGAGCGCCATCGGCGGCAAGGGCGGCGGTGGGCGTCCCGACATGGCGCAGGCCGGCGGCCCCGACGGCGACAAGGCGGGCGCCGCGCTCAAAGCCATCGAAAAGGCGGTGGCGGCTTCGGCTTAAATCAATTCACGAATCCGCGGAACCGCTCAAGGCCGCGACTGCGGCCCGCCGGTTATCCGGCGCGCTTGCGCAGGTGCGGACCGTCAGGTCCGCTGCCGTGAGCAACAAAGCCGGTGGGGTTCTGCGCAAGCGGAAAATGCCCCTTGGCCTCAGGCCATGGCCGCCTGGAGGCGGCGGTCGAGCGCGTCGAGAAAAGCCTTCGAATTGAGCCATTTCTGACCGCCGCCGATGATCATGGCGAGGTCCTTGGTCATCTCGCCGCCTTCCACCGCCTCGACGCAGATCCGCTCCAGCGTGCTCGCGAACTTGGCCAGCGCCTGATTGTCGTCGAGCTTGGCGCGGTGCTTGAGGCCGCCGGTCCAGGCGAAAATCGAGGCGATCGGGTTGGTCGAGGTCTCCTCGCCGCGCTGGTAGGCCCGATAATGCCGGGTCACGGTGCCGTGCGCGGCCTCCGCCTCGACGGTCTTGCCGTCCGGTGTCAGCAGCGCCGAGGTCATCAGCCCGAGCGAGCCGAAGCCCTGCGCCACCGTGTCGGACTGCACGTCGCCGTCATAGTTCTTGCAGGCCCAGACGAAGCCGCCATGCCACTTGAGCACCTGCGCCACCATGTCGTCGATCAGGCGGTGCTCGTAGGTGATGCCGGCGTCGTCGAACAAATCCTTGAACTCGGTCTCGAAGACCGCCTGGAAGAGGTCCTTGAAGCGGCCGTCATAGACCTTGAGGATGGTGTTCTTGGTCGACAAATAGAGCGGCCATTTGCGCGCCAGCGCGAAGGTCATGCAGGTGCGCGCGAAATCGCGGATCGAAGCGTCGAGGTTGTACATGCCGAGGGCGACGCCGGCGCCGGGAAAGTCGAAGACCTCGTGCTCGATCGGCGCGCCGCCGTCGGCCGGCGCGAAGCGCATGGTCAGCTTGCCCTTGCCCGGCACGATGAAGTCGGTGGCGCGGTATTGGTCGCCATAGGCGTGACGGCCGATGACGATGGCCTGCTCCCAGCCCGGCACCAGGCGGGGCACGTTCTTGCAGATGATCGGCTCGCGGAACACGGTGCCGCCGAGGATGTTGCGGATGGTGCCGTTGGGCGAGCGCCACATCTGCTTGAGGCCGAATTCCTCGACCCGTGCTTCGTCAGGCGTGATCGTCGCGCATTTGATGCCGACGCCGCAGGCTTTGATGGCGTTGGCCGCGTCGATGGTGACCTGGTCGTCGGTCTGGTCGCGATGTTCCATGCCGAGATCGAAATATTGCAGGTCGATATCGAGGTAAGGGAGGATCAGGCGCTCTTTGATCCAGGCCCAGAGGATCCGCGTCATCTCGTCGCCGTCGATCTCCACGACCGGATTGTCGACCTTGATTTTCTGCATGAATGCTTCTCCCGGCTGGCGCGGTTGTCGTGGCGCTGTTTGACGCGTGAAATTCGCCGTTGATGGCCGTCGGCGCGGCGAAATTCGGGCTCGTCCATGGCGACGCGGCGGCACCATAGCACCGTGGGCGATGGCCGGCAAAGGGCGTGCGCGTGCGGTCTACAAGCGCTCGCTCGGCGCCGCTGGATGCGGCGTGGGCGCGGCCTCGAGGGCGGCGAACAAGGCCTCCACATCCGCGACGATGCGATAGAGCTGGCGCGCGCGGGCGGGCGCGAAGCCGCTCTCGATCAAGTGCTCGAACAGCGTGCGGAGCGGGGCCCAGTAGTCGTCGCTATCGAGCAGCAGGATCGGTTTGTCGTGCAAGCCGAGCTGACGCCAAGTGATCACCTCGATGAGCTCGTCCAAGGTGCCGAAGCCGCCCGGCAACACGGCGAAGGCATCGGCGCGCTCGAACATCAGCTGCTTGCGCGCGTGCATGCTCGCCACGACGATCGTCTCCGTGAGGTTGCCGTGCAGCAGCTCGGCGCGCGCCAGGTGCTTCGGGATCACGCCGATCACCCGGCCGCCCGCCGCCAGCGCCGCGTCGGCGACCGCGGTCATCAGGCCGATCCCGCCGGCGCCATAAACCAGGGTGATGTCACGCGCCGCCAGCGCCGTGCCCAGGCGTGCGGCCAGCGCCGCGTGGCGCCGGTCGGCGCCGGTCCGCGAGCCGCAATAGACGCACAGCGAGGCGATTTCCGTCATGTCATTTCCGAGCCTTTCTTGCGCGACCGCCGCGTCGCCTCACGGCGATCTTAC
>JAUVWK010000324.1 GCA_030604165.1 Alphaproteobacteria bacterium
GAAAGATCGTGAGGTCCTCGGCCATTTGGGAAATGCTCGCCACGGTGCCGTCCTCATATTCCACCGCCTCCTCATAGAGCGGCGGCGGCATGGCGATCTGCTGCCCCGGAAAGTAAGCGTTGTAGCTCATGCCGTCTTGCAGTTCGACGTCTTCGGGCGGCTCCTCCTCGTAGCCGGTGAGCAACGCGTAGAGGTAATCCGGGCCGCCCTCGCGCGCCTTGGTGATCAGCGAGAGATCGGGCGGCATCGAGCCGTTGTTGGCGGCTTGCGCGGCCTGCGGGTTGGGGAACGGCGCGGGAAAATAATCCGAAAGGCGGGCCGCGCGCATGAACATCTCGCCTTCGTTGTCGGGTCCGTCCTCGACCTCGTATTCGGCGGCGATGGCCTTGGCGGCGTCCTCCGAATAGCCGATCTCCGGCAGGTTTCGGAAGGCGATGTACTTCAACGCGTGACAGCTCGCGCAGACTTCGCGAAAGACCTGGAAGCCACGCTGCAACGCGGCGCGGTCGAAGCTGCCGAACACGCCTTCGTGCTGCCAATCCTGATCGGGCGGATGCTCCGCCTCGCCGGACGCGTTCGCGTGCCCGGCGGCGGCCACGCCGATGATCGCCGCGGTCAGCGCTGCCAATGCGAGCCGGCGCATCATGGTCGCTCCATTTTGGCGGCCGGCGCCGGTTCGCCGCCGCCGCCCTTCTTCAACACCGCCTGGTGAATACTCTCGGGCAGCGCTCGCGGCCGCTCGAAGCGCGCGATAAGCGGCACGATGATGATGAAATGGGCGAAGTAGTAGGCCGTGGCGAGGCGGCCGATCAGAATGAACGAGCCCGCCGGCGGATTCGCCCCGACCCAGCCGAGCACCACGCAATCGGCCAGGAAGACCCAGAAGAATTGCTTGTAGATCGGCCGGAAACGGGCGCTGCGCACCTTCGAGTTGTCGAGCCAAGGCATGAAAAACAGGATCACGACCGCGGCCAGCATGGCTACGACGCCGCCGAGCTTGTCGGGGACGGCACGCAGGATGGCGTAGTGCGGCAGGAAGTACCATTCCGGCACGATGTGCGGCGTGCGCAGCGGATCGGCCGGCACGTAATTGATCACCTCGCCCAGCATATTGGGCAGATAGAAGACGAAGATCGCCAGGACGAAGAACATCACCCCAAAGCCGACCATGTCCTTCGCGGTGTAATAGGGATGGAAGGGAATGGTGTCCTTCGGGCTCTTGATTTCGATGCCGAGGGGATTGTTCGACTTGCGGTGGTGCAGCGCCCAGAGATGCAAGAACACCAGCGCGACGATCAGGAACGGGAAGAGATAATGCAGCGAGTAGAAGCGGGTTAGCGTGGGATTATCGACGGAGAAGCCGCCCCAGAGCCACGTGACCAGCGTATCGCCGATCCAGGGCACCGCCGACAACAGGTTGGTGATCACGGTCGCGGCCCAGAAGCTCATCTGGCCCCAGGGCAGCACATAGCCCATGAAGGCCGAGCCCATCATCAACATCAGGATGACCACCCCGAACAACCAGAGCAATTCGCGCGGTGCCTTGTACGAACCGTAATAGAGCCCTCGGAACAGATGGATGTAGATCACGACGAAGAACATGGAGCCGCCGTTGGCATGCAAGTAGCGCAGCAGCCAACCCCATTCCACGTTGCGCATGATGTGCTCGGTGGAATCGAACGCCATCGACACATGCGGCGTGTAATGCATTGCCAGGAGCACGCCGGTGAGAAGTTGGACCACCAGCATGACGCCGGCGAGCGAGCCGAAATTCCACCAGTAGTTCAGGTTGCGCGGCGTGGGGTAGTCGATGAGCTGCGCGTTGGTCCAGCTAAAGATGGGCAGCCGGTATTCGATCCACTGCGCAAGCCGATTGCGCGGCACGGGGGTGCTCATTTAACGCATTCTCCGTTAGCCGATCCGGACCAAGGTATCGTTGAGGAACTGATATTCCGGGATATCGAGGTTGCGCGGCGCCGGCCCCACGCGAATGCGACCCGACGTATCATAGTGCGAGCCGTGACACGGGCAAAACCAGCCGTCGAAATCACCGCGCGGATCGCCGAGCTTTTGGCCCAGCGGAATGCAACCGAGATGCGTGCAAACCCCGACCATGATCAGCCATTCGGCCCTTTGCACCCGCTCTTCGTCCGTTTCGGGATGGGGCAGATCGGCGAGATCGACCGTCGCCGCTTGCTCGATCTCCGCCGGCGTGCGCTGGCGCACGAAGACGGGCTTGCCGCGCCACATGACGGTGATGGATTGGCCGACCTCGATGGGCGAGAGGTCCACTTCGGCGGAGGCAAGCGCCAACACGTCGGCGGACGGGTTCATGGTTTCGATCAGCGGCCAGGCAATGCCGACCACCGCCACCGCGCCCATCGCGCCGGCCGCGAGGACCAAGAAGTCCCGGCGGGTTTCTCCCTCCGCCGGGCTCGTCTGCTCGGCTTCTGGGGCAGTCTCTGCCATGATCCGACCTTTCCAATTCGCGCCGGGGGCGGCTGACGATTACTATGTGAGCAGTTTCGCCACGCGGGCGATGTGGCCATGTGTCGCAGCAGGGCGCAGGGGTAGCACGAGCCGATAAATTGGGCAAGTTCGTATGGGTTTGGCGCCCTCGAACGGCTCCCGCCGGCGCTCTCGGTCGGGCCCCGGTCGGGCCCGACACGGTGCGGAAAATTCACTCGGAGACAGTATGCGGCTCGCGCTCTACCAACCGGATATCGCGCCTAACGTCGGTACGATTATCAGGCTCGCCGCCTGCATGGGGGTGCCGGTGGAGCTGATCGAGCCGTGCGGCTTCCCGTTCGACAAGCGCATCGTCCGGCGGGCGGCGCTCGATTATTTCGATCACGTCACGCTCACGCGCCATCCCTCGTGGTCGGCGTTTCTCGCCGCGCGCGCCGCGATGCCGGGGCGGCTTGTGCTGTTGACGACGAAAGCGGATCAGGCCTATCAGTCGTTCCGTTTTCGGCGCAGCGATATCTTGCTCGCCGGGCGCGAGAGCGCCGGCACGCCGATGGAGGTGCACGAGGCGGCCGAGGCGCGTATCCGAATCCGGATGCGGCGCGGGCTGCGTTCCCTCAACGTCGCGGTCGCCTGCGCCATGGTGCTCGGCGAAGCGCTGCGTCAGACCGGTCAATTTCCGGGAGACCAGGCATGACGGATCGAACCGCGCCCGCGCTGCCGCCGGGCCCCGCGAGCGCGGCGCAGAAGGCCGCGGCCACCGGCTGGTTCGAGCGGTTGCGAGACGAGATTTGCGCGGCCTTCGAGGCGCTGGAGGATGGCTATGAGGGTGCTGCGGCCGGGCAGCCTGCGGGTCGCTTCGAGCGCACGGCCTGGGATAGGCCGGGCGGCGGCGGCGGCGTGGCGTCGCTCATGCACGGCCGGGTCTTCGAAAAGGTGGGGGTTAATCTCTCCACCGTGCATGGCGAATTCTCGCCCGCCTTGCGCGATAGCGTGCCCGGCGCGACGGACGACCCCCGATTTTGGGCCTCGGGCCTCTCGCTGGTGGCGCATCCGTGCTCGCCGCTGGTGCCGGCCGTGCACATGAATATCCGGCTTATCTCGACCACGACCCGCTGGTTCGGCGGCGGCGCGGACCTTACCCCGATGACCCCCGACGACGCCGACACGGAAACCTTTCATGCCGCGCTCAAGGCCGCTTGCGACAAGCACGATGCGGCCTATTACCCGCGCTTCAAGGCGTGGTGCGACGAATATTTCTATCTGGCGCACCGTCAGGAGCCGCGTGGCGTCGGCGGCATATTTTTCGATTATCTCAATAGCGGCGACTGGGCGGGCGATTTCGCCTTTACCCAAGACGTCGGCCGCGCCTTCCTCGCGGTCTATCCCGAGCTGGTGCGGCGCCACATGAACGCGCCCTGGACGCCGGAGCAGCGCGCGCATCAGCTAGCGCGCCGCGGACGCTATGTGGAATTCAATCTTTTGTACGACCGCGGCACCCGCTTCGGTCTCGAGACCGGCGGCAATGTGGAGGCGATTCTGATGTCGCTGCCGCCCGTCGCCCATTGGCCGTAGCGCGCTGCCGCGCAAGCGGGAAATACATTAGATCGCACGGTGGTGACCCAGTTTTAGATCCTGCCCAACCGACGGCTTGAACGTCCGCTTTCCCCCGATCAAGGTCTGCTTGCGGGGTGAGAGCGGGCCTAAC
>JAUVWK010000033.1 GCA_030604165.1 Alphaproteobacteria bacterium
GCCCTATATCATCACCGAAGCGCAGATCGACGACATGTTCGACCGCGTGGAGCAGGTCATGAGCGAGGTCGCGCACGAGGTCGCGGCCAAAGGCATGGGACCGGCGCAGGGCGACGCTCGCGCCGCGGCGACCGTTTGACCGGGCGCCGGCGACGATTCGTGGGCTCGGATCGACCGGAGCGTTGAATCGGGAGTAAGTGAATGCGGACGCTCCGCTTTGTAACATTGCTTCTGACTTGCCTCGTTATCGGGGGCGGCTCGGCGTGGGCCGATTTCATCACCGCCGATCGCGCCTTCTCCGCCGGCGACCACGAGGTGGCGCTGCGCGCTTTTCGCGAAGAGGCCAGGCTTGGGCACGCCAGGGCACAACTTCGCCTCGGCCAGATGTACGCGAACGGTCTCGGTGTCCCGCAGGATCTGGCGGCGGCGGCCGCATGGTTTCGGCGCGCCGGCGAGCAAGGCGTGACGCAAGCGCAGCTACGGCTCGCGGACTCTTTCAGGCTCGGGCTTGGCGTGACGCGCAATTTCGCCGAGGCCGCGCGTTGGTACCGGAAAGCCGCCGACCAAGGCGTGTCTCGGGCGCAGCTCAACGTCGCTCGTCTGTACAAATATGGCCATGGCGTACCGCAAAACGATGCCGAGGCCGCCACCTGGTACCGGCGGGCGGCCGAGCAGGGCCTGACCGACGCGCAGGTCGAGCTCGCCGCGCTGTTCGATGCCGGCCGCGGCGTGGCGCGCGATTATGCGGAGGCCACGCGCTGGTTGCGGGCCGCCGCCGACCAGGGCGACGCAGAGGCCCAGCTGCGGCTCGGGACCATCCACCAGCGGGGGCGTGGCGTAGCGAAAGACGACGCCGCGGCGCTGCGCTGGTTTCGCGCCGCCGCCGAGCGGGGCTTGGCCGCGGCGCAATTCAAACTGGCGCTCGCCTATGAGAGCGGCCAGGGTATCGCGCCCGACGCCGCCGAGGCAGTCCGCTGGTTTCGCGCGGCCGCCAAGCAGGGCTTGGGCAAGGCGCAGTTGAAACTGGGCGAGGCGCGCGAACATGGGCGCGGCGCCCCGCTCGACATCGCCGCGGCGGCGCGCTGGTATCGCGCCGCCGCCGAGCGGGGTTTGGCCGGCGCCGAATACAGGCTCGGCGTGATATACGCCGCCGATGCCGGCACGATGCACGACGACGCCGAGGCGGCACGCTGGTATTTGGCCGCCGCGGAACACGGCGTGGCTTCGGCGCAGGCCGCCTTGGGGCATATCTTTACCGCCGGTCGAGGGGTGCCGCGCGATGACGCGGAAGCGGCGCGCTGGTTCCGGGCCGCCGCGGCGCAAGGCGGCATGGCGGCCCAGTACGAGCTGGCCTACATGTATGAACGTGGTCAGGGGGTGCAAAAAGACGCGGCCGAGGCCGCCACTTGGTATCGCCTGGCGGCCGCGCAAGGACAGGCGGAATCGCAGGTTGGCCTCGGGCGCTTGCTCGAAGCCGGCAGCGGCGTCGCGCAGGACGAGGACGAGGCCGCCCGCTGGTATCGGAAGGCGGCCGAGCAGGGCCACGCCGAGGGCGAGGTGCGGCTTGCCGCGATGTACCGCGATGGTCGTGCCTTGCCGAAAAACTCCGCTATCGCCGCGACCTGGTATGGCGCGGCGGCCGAGCAGGGCGACGCCCAGGCGCAATATTCCCTGGGCGCGATGTACGAGCATGGCGAGGGCGTACCGCGCGACGATGCCCAGGCTGTCATATGGTACCGCGCGGCGGCCGAGCAGGGCGTAGCGGAGGCCCAATTCAACCTCGGTGTCATGCATGAGGCGGGTCGCGGCGTGGCGCGCGATTTCGAGCAGGCGGCGGCGTGGTACCACGCGGCTGCCGAACAGGGCCTTCCGCGGGCGCAGGCGGCGCTCGGCTATCTTTATGGCAGCGGCCGGGGCGTCGCGCGAGACGACGCCGTCGCCGCGCACTGGTTCCGCGCGGCCGGGGCGCAAGGAGACGCCGAATCGCAATATAATTTGGGTGTTCTCCAGGAGAAAGGGCGCGGCGTGGCCCAAGATTTCGCCGCCGCCGCGCGCTGGTATCGCCTCGCCGCCGAACAAGGCGCGGCAAATGCTCAATACAATCTCGGCGTCCTCTACGAACGCGGTCAGGGTGTTCCCGAAGACCTTTCCGAAGCGTTGGCCTGGTACCGCAAGGCGGCCGAGCAGGATTTGGCCCTCGCGCAATTCAATCTGGGGGTGCTGTATGGCGGCGGTCGCGCCGTGCCGCAAGACGACGTCGAAGCGGTGCGCTGGTATCGGCGCGCGGCGGAGCACGGCTTAGCCAAGGCGGAAGCGGCACTCGGCTACATGTACGCCAACGGACGCGGGGTCGACAAAAGCGACGTCGCGGCGGTGGAGTGGTATCGCAAGGCGGCCGAACAGGATTATTCGTTGGCGCAGTTGCACCTTGGGGTCGCCTACGAACGAGGCCGGGGCGTAGCGCAGGACGACGCCGAAGCCGTGACATGGTTCGAGGCGGCTGCCGAGCAGGGGCTTGCCGACGCGCAATTCAATTTGGGCGTGATGTACAGCAACGGCCGTGGCGTGGCCCGGGACCACGCCGCCGCCGCCGTCTGGTACCGCAAGGCCGCGGAGCAAGGCGCGGCCAACGCACAGTTCAATCTCGGTATCATGTATGCCGAGGGCCGCGGCGTGCCGCAGGATATCGCGGCGGCGATTGAATGGTACCGCAAGGCGGCGCAACAGGGCGTGGCCAACGCCCAGGTCAATCTGGCGCTCGTCTACGGCGATGGCCGCGGCGTCGAGCAGGATCACCGCGAGGCCGCCAAGTGGTACCGCATGGCGGCCGACCAGGACGTGGCGGTGGCGCAGGCCGCGCTCGGGTTTATGTATGCGAGCGGCCATGGTGTGGAATTGAATTACGGCAAGGCGGCCGGCTGGTACGGCAAGGCGGCCGAGCAAGGCGTCGCGATGGCGCAGACCGCCCTCGCCTTCTTGTATTCGAACGGCCGCGGCGTCGAGCAGGATTATGGCGCGGCCGCGACGTGGTATCGCAAGGCGGCCGTACAAGGCGACGCGCAGGCTCGCTTCAATTTGGGCGTCTCCTACGAGCGCGGCTTGGGCGTGGCCCAGGACGACACGGAAGCCGCGCGATGGTACGCCTTGGCGGCCGAACAAGACTGGGCCGAGGCACAGATCAACCTCGGCGTGATGCACGCCAAGGGGCGCGGCGTGGCCCAGAGCGAGACCAAAGCTGCCCAGTGGTACCGCAGGGCCGCCGATCAGGGCTTGGCGCGGGCCCAGTTTTATCTCGGCGTCGTGCATCAGCATGGCCAAGGCGTCGCCAAGAATCTGAGCGAGGCTGTGCGCTGGTTCTCCGTGGCTGCGAACCAAGGCTATGTTGACGCCCAATTCAATCTCGCCGTGATGTATGGCAAAGGCCGCGGCGTTGCGCAGGATTTGTCGGCCGCCGCCGGATGGTTCGCCAAGGCCGCCGAGCAAGGAGATTCGCAGGCTCAGTACAACCTCGCGGTTTCCTACGAGCGTGGCCTCGGCATCGCGCAGGATCTCGGCCAGGCCACCACCTGGTATCAACGGGCCGCGGAGAGTGGCCAGGCCGACGCCCAGTTTAATCTTGGCGTGCTCTATCGCGAGGGTCGCGGGGTCGAGGTCGACCCCGCGCGGGCCGTCTACTGGTTCGGCAAGGCCGCGGCGCAGGGCGTGGAGACGGCGCAAGCCGCGCTGGACGACCTCGAGGCCGAAGGCGCGACGGTTCCCCCCCAGCAGTAGGCCGAGGCCGCGCAATGGTTCCGCGAGGCGGCGGAACGTGGCGACGCCCATGCGGCCTATCGTCTCGCCGTGCTCTACGACCGTGGCAGCGGCGTCGGTCAAGACAACGCCGAGGCCGCCAAATGGTATGGCGTGGCCGCCGACCGAGGCTTTGCCGACGCCCAATTCAAATTGGGCGTCATGTACGGTGTCGGTCGGGGAGTGGCACAAGATTACGAGCAAGCCGCCTACTGGTACCGGCAAGCGGCCGAGCAAGGCGTCGTCAAGGCTCAGTTCAATCTCGGGGTATCCTACGGGCGCGGCCTGGGCGTGGCACGCAACGACGGCGAGGCGGCTCGCTGGTATCATCTCGCCGCCGAGCGCGGCGATAGCACGGCGCAAAATAACCTGGGAGTCCTTTACGAGTTGGGCCGCGGCGTGCCGCACGACGATTCCCAGGCCGCCTACTGGTACCGTCAAGCCGCCGAACAAGGCATTGCCAACGCGCAATACAACCTTGCCGTGCTTTACGAGCAGGGCCGCGGCGTGCCGAAGGACCCGGCCAAGGCGGCCGTCTGGTACACCAGGGCGGCGGAATTAGGGCAAGCGGACGCCCAGTTCAACCTCGGCGTGCTCTACGGCAACGGCAGGGGCGTACCGCAAGATTTGGTGCGGGCTTATATGTGGTTCAGCCTGGCGGTGACGCAGAGCCCCGAGATGCCTCGCGTCAACCTGGAGCTGGCGGCCCAGCGGATGAGCCTCGAAGACATCTCCCGGGCCCAAAAATTGGCCCAGGATTGGGCCGCACAGAACAGCCCCTAGATTGCCCTCCGGGAGCCTCGCGAATGAGGCCGGTATGGTTGATATCGGGACTTTGCGCCCCCTATGACCATCCGCCATTTACGGATAATCCGAGACACACCGCAGGCGCGGGGCGACGAAAACCCGACTCCTGGGCTCGCTTAACTGAAGATTTAGGATCCACCGTTTAAGGTGGCGCGTTGGATAATTGACGCCAGCGCCGTGTTTTGCTGTGGCGGCTTCGATTTCAAGGAGTTTGCCAGTCATGCCGGTCGGCCGGATGCGAACACTGCCCTGAGTCAAGACATGCGCCATAGAGAATAAGGAATCGTGGTGTCATGAAGTCATGTTTGGTGGTTGACGATTCGAAAGTCGTCCGTCATGTGGCGCGGCGAATTGTCGAAGAGTTGGGTTTTGAAGTGGAAGAAGCGGAGGACGGCCAGGTCGCCCTCGATTGTTGCCTGCGTCGCATGCCGCATGTCGTTCTGCTGGACTGGAACATGCCGGTCATGAACGGATTGGATTTCTTGCTCAAGCTGCGCGAAACCGAGGGCGGTGACGCGCCTTTCGTCGTATTTCTGACGACTGAAAATACCATGCCGAAGATCCAAGAAGCGATTGGCGCCGGGGCCAACGAGTACATCATGAAGCCGTTCGACAGCGAGATCGTTGCCGACAAGTTCAAATTGGCAGGGGTGTTCTGATCGTTATCGCGTTCGTGCCCGTCTGATCACTCCAAGCAGTCGGCTTGTCGGAGTTTGCAATGCGCCGTCATCATCTCATCGAGGAATCCAAGGCTGAGCTCGACGTGGCCTACGAGGAGGTCAAACGCGCCGAGCGACAAATCATGAGCCTCGAATACGAGTACAATGACCGAGCGGCCGAGTTCGAGGCCATGAACGGCGACGACGGCGCGACCAAGCTGCGCGAACTGATGCAGGAAAAAAGCGCGGCGCAGGAGCGGCTTGATATCGAGAGCCTGTATCGCATGCAAGGCACGGCGATCGAGCGTTTCTCGATCGTCAGTGCCGCCTTTTCTATCGTGGCTTCAGTGGACGACGACAAGATGGCCGTCGACCTAATTCGCAAATTGCTCTTCGACAAACACGCGGTCGGTCCCGTGAAGCTCGAGATCGACGGGCTCATTCGCGATTTCTCTCGCGGCCTGCACGGCTACACCCGAAAAGAAAGCAGCTCTGAAAACGATCAGCTCGTGCGCCAGCCGTGGGGCAGGATCGAAGAGCTCTTACGGGGCTTCGGGCGCGATATCTGAGCGGCGCATAGCCTAGAATTCTCAAGGATGGCTTCGGTCCCCGGCGGAATCCGCCTCCCGCCCCCACCCTTCCTCGCGCTTAACCCGATTTAAGGCGTTGGCCTATAGGCTCTGGGACGAGCCATCAACTCGACCTAGCCATGTGCGTGCGATGAATCGGAAGGAACGGCGCCGACAAGATAAGCGGGCGCGGCAAGCGCGCGGCGCGGCGCCGGCCGTCGCGGTGTTGCTCGATCGCGGTCTGGCCTGTCACCACGCCGGCCGGCTCGAGGACGCCGTGGCGTTGTACCGCGAGGTCTTGGCCGCGCAGCCCGAGCAGTCCAACGCGCTCAACTATTGCGGCGTGGCCAGCTACCAGCTCGGCCGCATCGACGAGGCGGTGACCCTGCTGCGCCATGCGGCGCGGCTCGAGCCGGCGGCGGCCGGCATCCACAATAATCTCGCCAACGCGCTGCGCGCGGCGGGCGCCCTGGACGAGGCCGTGGCGGCCTATCGGCGCGCCGTTGAAATCCAACCCGACTACGCCGAGGCGTACAATAATCTGGCCAAGGCCTTGCAGGATTTGGGCTCGCTCGACGCCGCGGAGGCGGCCCTGCGGCGCGTGCTCGCCATCCGGCCCGACTACGCCGAGGCCTACCGTCAGCTTGCCGAGCTGCGGCACGGCGCCCTCGACCACGGCGCCATCGCGGCGATGGAGCGGCACCTGGCGGACGACGGGATCGGCGACGCCGACGCGATCCAGCTCTGTTTCGCGCTCGGGAACGCCTACGAAGACCTCGGCGACTACGATCGCGCCTTCGCCCGCTTTGCCCAGGGTAATCGGCTCAAGCGCGCGACAATCCAATACGACATAGCCGCCGACGAGGCCTGGGCCGAGCGTGTCATGGGCGTGTTCGACGAGGCGCTGCTGAGCGCCCGCGCCGGCCACGGCGAACCCGCCGATAGCCCGGTCTTTATCGTCGGCATGCCGCGCTCGGGGACCACCTTGGTCGAGCAGATATTGGCCAGCCACGCCGATGTTTATGGCGCCGGCGAGCTGGCGACGCTCGGCCGGCTGGTCGCGGACCTGGACCGAACGGCCGCGGGCGCCGGGGGCTTTCCGGAGGCGGTCGCCGAGCTCGAGACGGGCGCCTTGCGCGCCCTCGGGCAGAGCTACATCCAAGCCGTGGCGGAGCACGCGCCGGCGGCCGCGCGGCGGATTACCGACAAGATGCCGAGCAATTTCTTTTGCCTCGGCCTCATCCACCTGATCTTGCCGAACGCCAAGATCGTGAACTGCACGCGCGACCCGATCGACACCGGCCTCGCCTGTTACAAGAAACTATTCAGCAGCGGCCAACCTTTCACCTACGACCTCGCCGAGGTCGGCCGTTATCAGCGCCTGTTCGACCGCGTCATGAAGCATTGGCGCGCGGTCTTGCCCGGCCGCATTCTCGACGTGCGCTACGAAGACGTCGTCGAAAATCTGGAGCGCGAGGCCCGCCGTCTCGTGGCGTTTGCCGCGCTGCCGTGGGATCCGGCGTGTCTCACCCCGCACCGGACCCAGCGTGCCGTGCGCACCGCAAGCGCGGCACAAGTGCGCCGGCCGATATACCGGAGCGCGCTGCAACGCTGGCGCCATTACGAAGCGCACCTCGCGCCGCTTTTGACGCTGTCTCCGCCCGCCGCGTAAATACTTAGTCGGCCGATCCCACCGCGCCGGCATTGTCGCCGGCCGCAAGGCCGGGGCGGATCGGTTGCCGCGCCGGCTGGCCGCGCGCGGGGCGCTTGGGCGCCGGATTAACCGCGGTCGCGAGCGCCGGCGCCCCGAACGACGCCGTCACCCGGGATTGCGGCGCCGGCTGGTAAAGGGTCGTGCGTTGGATGGGCGCTCGGCCGAGACTGCCGATCAGCGCTTCCATGCTTTCAGGCGGCATCTCCTGCCCGTGCGAGGCGCCGGCGGCGCGGGTGATGGTCTCGTTCATCAGCGTGCCGCCCAGGTCGTTCGCGCCCGCCGCGAGGCAGGCTTTGGCGCCGTCGGGGCCCATCTTCACCCAAGAGGTCTGGATATTGCCGATGTGCGGGTGCAGCGCGAGCCGCGCCACCGCGTGCATCAGCACCGCCTCGCGATAGGTCGGGCCCTTGCGCGCCCGCCCCTTGCCATAGAGCGGCGCCTCCATGTGCACGAACGGCAGCGGCACGAATTCGGTGAAGCCGCCGGTCTCGGCCTGCAGCGCCCTGAGCCGCAGCAAGTGCCGGGCCCAATGTTCGGGCCGTTCCACATGGCCATACATGATGGTCGCCGTGGTGCGCAGGCCGACGCCATGGGCCGCCTTCATGACCGCGAGCCATTGTTCGGTGTCGATCTTGTCGGGGCAAAGGATGGCGCGAATCTCGTCGTCCAAAATCTCAGCCGCCGTGCCGGGCAGCGAGCCGAGCCCGGCGTCGCGCAGCGCGGCAAGAAAGTCGGGCACGGCGAGGCCGAGCGTATGGGCGCCTTGCCAGACCTCGAGCGGCGAAAACGCATGGATGTGGATGTCCGGCGCGGCGTCCTTCACCGCGCGGCAGATGTTGAGGTAGGTCTGCCCGGTATAGTCCGGGTGGATACCGCCCTGCATGCAGACTTCGCTGGCGCCGCGCGCCCACGCTTCGCGCGTACGGCGCGCAATCTCGCCCGTATCCAGATCGTAAGGCCGCCCGCGCAGGTTCTCGCTCATCTTGCCCTTGGAAAAGGCGCAAAACTGGCAGCGGAAGTAGCAGATGTTGGTGTAGTTGATGTTGCGGGTGACGACATAGCTGATCGCGTCGCCATTGACCTCGGCGCGCAGCTCGTCGGCCGCGGCGCAGACGGCGGCGAAGGCCTCGCCGCGCGCCCGAAACAGGGTGACGATGTCCGGCTCGCTGAGCGTCTGGCCCGCGCGCGCGCGATCCAGGATGCGCCCGAGCGTGCCGTCGGGCCGGTGCGGCGGCGCGCCCTTCGGTGTTTCGCTGGGCGGCGGCGCCGAGGTGCCGGCCACCCAGCCGTCGGTGCGGGCCAGCCCGTCGCTATCGCTGGCGTCCAGCACGGGCTTGCGCAAGGCCGGGTCGAGCCAGCGCTCGCCCTGCGCCGCAAAGGCCGGATAGATGGCGAGCCGCTCGGTGAGCAGCTTGGCGCTGCGCCCGGTCTCGCGCGCCAGCGCCTCCAGCTGCGGCCAGGGCATTTCAGGGTTGACGAAATCGGGCGTCACCGGCGAGACCCCGCCCCAATCGTCGATCCCGGCCGCGAGCAGGCGCGCCAGCACGCCGGGGCTCAGATTGGGCGGGGCCTGAATGGTCATGGCCGGCCCGAACAGGAGACGCGCCAGCGCGATGGTCCAAAGCAGCTCGTCGAGCGAGGGCTCCGGGGCGTCGGCCATGCGCGTTTCCGGCTTGGCGCGGAAGTTCTGGACGATGATTTCCTGAATGTGGCCATAGCGGTCGTTGAGCTCGCGCAGGGCGAGCAGCGCCTCGAGGCGCTCCCGCCGGGTCTCGCCGATGCCGATCAGGATACCCGAGGTGAACGGCACGCCGAGCTCGCCGGCAAGGCGAATGGTCTCGAGCCGCGCCTCGGGCCGTTTGTCGGGCGAGCCAAAATGCGGCCCGCCTTTTTGGCAGAGGCGGGCGGAGGCGCTTTCGAGCATCAGCCCTTGCGAAACCGAGACCTGCCGCAGCGCGGCGATCTCGGCCGCGGTCATGGTTCCCGGATTGAGATGAGGCAGCAGGCTGGTTTCGGCCAAGACCAGCCGGGCAACCTCGGCCAGATAGGAGAGCGTGGTCTCGTGGCCCAAATCGGCGAGCTCCCGCCGCGCCGCGCGATAGCGCCGCTCGGGCTTGTCGCCAAGGGTGAACAGCGCCTCCTTGCAACCGGCGGCTTCGCCCGCCTTGGCGATGGCGAGCACCTCGTCGGGGGTCAAATACGCGCGCTCGCCCCGGCGCGGCGGATGGGCGAAGGTGCAGTAATGACAAACGTCGCGGCAGAGCTGCGTCAGCGGGATAAAGACCTTGCGCGAGTAGGTGACGAGGTCGCCATGCCCCCGGTCGCGCAAGGCGGCGGCCGCGCGCATCAGCGCCGCGAGGTCGCTTTCGGCGGCGAGCGCCAGCGCTTCGTCCGCGCTCGGGCGGCGGCTTTCGTCCATCGCGGTTCCCTTCCCTGTCGAATGCCGCTTCATGCCGGGAGGCTCGCGGCGATGGGCGCCCGGCCGTCATCGTTCAGGCGCGCCGCGATGCCGCTTTTTTCGAGGAATCGTCGCGTCCGGCTCGGCGTGGCTTGGTCGAGCAAGGCGCGCAAGTCGGCGGGCCGGTCGATGTCGAGCCCGAGGCCCGGCAATCTCAGAACCCGCGGCTCGACACCGTGGCGCCGCGCGGCCTGCAAATGCGGCAGAAAACTGTCGTCGCCGAAGCGCAGCGGGACCGCGCCGGGTGGCGAACAGGCGATGCAGTTGGAGCCCCGGTCGTCGTGCGACGGCACGATCGTCAGCGCCAGCGCAGGACCATGAGCGGCGAGCACCCGCGCGAATTCCTCCCCTGTCGCCAGCGGCACGTCGCCCGGCACCTGCATCATGCCGCCGGCGCCTTGGCCGCGCAAAACCTTGGCCGCTGCGGCCACGGCCGCGCTATGGCCGCGATTCTCGCTTTCTTCCAACAGGCGCGCACCGTAGCGGCGCGCCAGCGCCCCCGCCTCGCGATCCCGCGAGACGACCAGAATTCCCTCGAGGCCGGCGACCCGCGACAGCGCCGCCAGGACATCTTCGAGCATCGCGGCCGACAGCCGGCCGCGCTCTGCGCCGTCGAGCACCGCTGCCAGTCGTTGCTTGGCGTTCGCGAGGTCCTTGACGGGCAGAACGGCCCACATCGATGCTGGTCCTCGGCTCACGCAGCACCGAGGCGGAGCGATCGGATCATGATGGCGTCTCCCAAAAAGCGCTGGAAGGACGCTAGGAAAAAGCCGGCGCTCTGTCAAACCGTCTTGTCCGGTTTTGGCGATCGAGCGGCGCCGTTTCTGTGCTGCCGGATCGCGCGTTGCGCCGTATCATCCTGGCATGATGCAAACAAAAACCGGACGGGGCTGACATGAAGATTGCCATCATCGGCGGCACCGGGCCGCAAGGGCGCGGCCTCAGCCAACGTTTCGCGCTCGCCGGTGTCGACGTCGTCGTCGGCTCGCGCGTCGAGAGCCGCGCCCAGGAGATCGCCGCGCAACTGCAAGCGGCCATCCCTGGCGCCAACGGCGTCATTACCGGGCTGGACAACGCGGCCGCGTCGCGGGCGGCGGATGAGATTGTGCTGCTCGCGGTGCCCTACGCGGGACATGACGCAACGCTCGGCTCGATCAAGGAGGCGCTGGCCGGGAAAATCCTGGTCGATATCGTCGTGCCGCTCGCCGAGGGCAACCCCAAGGCGGTCGCCATGCCGGCCGCGGGCTCGGCCACCGAGGCGGCGCAGGCGCTGCTCGGCGACGACGTCGCCGTGGTCGGTGCGCTGCACAATGTCTCCGCCCATGTCCTGGACCTGGTCGAGCAGCCCATCAATTGCGACATTCTGGTGTGCGGCAACGATTTGCAGGCCAAGCGCAAGGTCATCGATCTGATCGAGCGGCTCGGCGTGACGGCCTACAATTGCGGCTTGGCCGAGAGCGCGCGTTGCATCGAAGCGCTGACGGCGATCTTGATCCGCCTTAATATGTCCAAAACGACGCCCTTCAAGCATGCCGGCATCAAGATTTGGGGCGATTGACGAAGCGAGCGGCCGGCCCACCGGGCGGGGGGAGGAACCATGGAATTCGCAATCACCTTCAGGGGCGATCTCAGCCCGCAGCGGATCGTCGCCATTTGCCGCCAGGCCGAGGCCGGCGGCTTCGACTATGCCTGGTTTTTCGACACCCATATCCTGTGGCGCGACCTCTATCCGCAGATGGCCGTCTGTATGGAGCACACCGAGAGCATGCGGTTCGGCCCCTGCGTCACCAACCCGAACGTGCGCGACTGGTCGGTCGCCGCCAGCCTGTTCGGCGCCATGGCCGTGCAAAGCGGCGGGCGCTTCGACATGGGCGTCGGTCGCGGCGATAGCTCGGTTCGCGTGATGGGCAAGCGGCCGGCCACGGTGGCGCGCTTGGTGGAGTTCTGCGACGCGGTCAAGGCCATGGTGCGGGGCGAGACCGTGCAATATGACGGCTGCCCCGAGCCGGTCACGTTCAACTGGACCGGCGGCTACGAAATGCCCGTGTGGGTCGCGGCTTACGGACCCAAGGCTCTGGCGGCCGCCGGCACGGCTGGCGACGGCCTCATCGTGCAGCTTGCCGATACGCTGCTGTGCCAATGGTTCTCCAACCAGGCGGTCGCGGCGGGCAAGCAAGCGGGCCGCGACATGGCGGGCTACCGGGTCATGGCGTGCGCGCCCGTCTGGGTTGGCGACAAGGCGAGCGGTATCGAGCGAACCAAGTGGTTCCCGGCGTTGGTCGGCAACCACGTGGCGGATATCGTCGAGAAATACGGCCGCGGCAGCGACCTGGTGCCGCCGAGCCTCACGACCTATATCGAGCGGCGCAAGGGCCGGGGCGCGGACGAGGGCTACGATTACAAGCAGCACACCGCGAAGGATTCGGACAACACCTATTACGTCACCGACGAGATCACCGAATCCTTTTGCCTGGTGGGCCCGCCCGAGGCCCATGTCGCCAAGCTCAAGGCGCTCGAGGCCGCCGGCGTCACCCAGTTCAATATCTATCTGACCAATGGCGAGGAAGAACGGCTGGTGGCGGAATATGTCGACCACGTCATTCCCCACTTCAGGTGAGAGAGCCACAAGGCGCTGACGCGAGCCCTGTTTTCGTCCTAAGATTGCGGGTGCGGCACCGTTGGCCGGAAAAAAATTACGAGAAATTCCTGGGAGGGAAGAGCACATGGAATTCGGTATCGCCTTCAAGGGCGACCTCAGCCTGAAACGCACCATCGCGATCTGCCGCCAGATCGAAGCCGCCGGGTTCGACTATTGCTGGTTTTTCGATTCGCACATCTTGTGGTCCGATCCCTATTCCAAGATGGCGGTCTGCATGAACCACACCGACCGTTTGCGCTTCGGCCCGCTGGTGACCAACCCCCGGGTGCGCGATTGGTCGGTCGCCGCCAGCATGTTCGCCACGCTCGGCCAGATCAGCAATGGCCGCTTCGACATGGCCGTCGGCCGCGGCGACAGCTCCATGCGCGTGATGGGCAAAAAGCCCGCCACTCTCGCCCATCTGGTCGAGTTCTGCGACGCCGTGAAAGGCATGGTGCGGGGCGATACGATCCAATATCAAGACTGTCCGGAGCCGGTCATCATGGAATGGGCCGACGGCTACGAGATGCCGATCTGGATCGCCGCCTATGGGCCCAAGGCGCTCGCCACCGCCGGCGAGCACGGCAACGGCCTGGTCATCCAGTTGGCCGATCCCGGCCTTTGCCAATGGTTCGGCGATCAGGCCAGGGATGCCGGAACCAAGGCGGGCCGCGACATGTCGGACTACAAGGTGCTGTCCTGCGCCCCGGTTTGGATCGGCGACCGCAAGCGAGGCATCGAGCAGACCAAATGGTTCCCGGCCCTGGTCGGCAATCACGTCGCCGATATCATCGAGAAATACAGCAAGAACACCGACCTCGTGCCGAAGAGCCTCACCTCGTTTATCGAGAAGCGCAAGGGCC
>JAUVWK010000387.1 GCA_030604165.1 Alphaproteobacteria bacterium
GATCGGGTAGGCGGCGGCGTGGCCGGTTGTCGGGTGGCGGCTTTCGCTCATGTCCTCGAGCCTGTTCTTATGCTCCCTGGGCCGGTTCGGGTCCGGCCACGCTGGGCGATTAGTACCACTCATCGGCAGACCGCGCGCGATTGTCACCGCGCCATTGACCCGGGCTTCGCCGCGGCGCCATCTTGCACGGCGGGAGGTGACGGTCTCGGCGGCCGAATTGCGGGAGAGCCCAAACATGCTGGTGCAGGACAAGATCGCGATCGTGACCGGCGCCGGCGCCGGTCTCGGCAAGGCCACCGCGCTGGCCATGGCGCGGGAGGGCGCGGCCCTGATGCTGGCGGATATCGATGCGGCCACGGGCGAAGCCACGGCGCGGGCGATCCGCGAGGCCGGCGGGCGCGCCGTGTTCGAGACCGTCGATATCGCCGACGAGGGCGCGGTCGAGGGCATGGTGGAACGCACGGTCGAGCACTTCGGCGGCCTCGATATCGCCTACAACAACGCCGGTATCGAAGGCGCGCCCGGCGCGGTCCACGAGCAGGACATGGCCAACGTCAAGCGTGTGTTCGAGGTGCTCATCGACGGCACCTATCTCTGCCTGCGCTACGAGATCCGCGCCATGCTTCGCCGCGGCGGCGGGGCGATCGTCAACGCCAGCTCGACCTGGGGCCTCAACGCCTATCCGGGGCGCTCGCCCTACATCGTCGGCAAACACGCCATCTGCGGCATGACCAAGACCGCCGCGCTGGAACTCGCCAAACGGAACATCCGGGTCAACGCCGTGGCGCCGGGACCGATTGAGACGCCCATGCTGCTGCGCGATTGGCAGGGCGACGCCGACAAGGCCGCGGCCGGCGTGCCCATGGGGCGCGTCGGCCAGCCCGACGAGGTAGCCGACGCCGTGGTCTGGCTGTGCTCGGAGCGGGCCAGTTTCATCACCGGCCACGTGCTGCCGATCGACGGCGGCATGTTGTGCGAAGTGGGCTGAAGTATTTCTCACTTGTATGGAATCGCTTAAGGCCGCGACCGCGGCCCGCCGTTTATCCGGCGCGCCTGCGCAGGTGCGGACCGGCAGGTCCGCTACCGTGAGCAAGAAAAGCTCGCCTCAATAGGCGTGGCGGTAGCGCTGGAACAGATGATCGGGCTCGGCCGCCTCGGCGAACTCGGCCTCCCAGGTCTTGACGCTGAGATAGCAGGCGTAGAGCTCGTCCGACAGCCACGAGCGGACGGTGCGGTCGTTCTCCAAGGCGGCGAGCGCCTCGCGCAGGCTCGCGGGCAAGGGCGTGATCCCCGCCGCCGCCCGCGCCGCCTCGCTCATTTCGGCGGGGTCGACGTCCGCCGGCGGCGGCAGCGGCAGTTTGCCGCGAATGCCTTCGAGCCCGGCGCGCAGCAGCATCCCGAGGGCGAGATAGGGCGACGCCGTGCAATCGGCGGCGCGGATCTCGATGTTGAAGGCCTTGGCGGCGACCGCGGGCTCGCGCGCGCTGCCCGGCATGATACGCACGGCGGCCTCGCGGTTTTGCAAGCCGATCGAGCGAAACCCAGTGCTCCAGTGATGCGGGCCCAGGCGGTAGTAGGAGACCGGCGACGGTGCGATGAAGGCGATCAGCGCGTCCATATGGGCGAGAATGCCGGCACAGAATTGCGCTGCCGTCTCGCTCAGGCCTAACGGACCGGCCGGGTCGCTGGTGACATTCGCGCCGTGCTCGTCACTGAAGCTGAAGTGAATATGGCAGCCATTGCCGGCATGCTCGGGCGTCGGTTTGGGCGTAAAGCTCGCGCGCAGGCCGTGGCGGCGCGCCACCTCGCGGATGGTCTCGCGGGTGATCAGGGCGACGTCGCCGGCCCGCATGCCGGCTCGCGGAACGCAGCTCACCTCATATTGCCCACGACCGTATTCGGGCTCCACGGTCTCCGGGCCGACGCCGGTTTGCTTCAGCGTGGCCTCGAGCGCGGTCAAAAAGCGGTGCTGGGCGCAGGCGGCGTCGAAGGAGAACGGCGCCTCGGGCACGAACTCCGGCCCGTCCAGCAGAAACTCGAGCTCGAACGCCGCGACCAGTTTCAAGCCGGTCTCCGCCTCGAGCGCCGCCAAGGCGTTGCGATAGAAGGTTCGGGTGCAGGCGCTCCAGTCTTCGCCCGGGCGCGGCCGGGAATCGCAGATCACCGCGTGGATGGCCGGATGCTCGCCCGCGGCCGGAATCGTGAAGCGCGCCTCAGGATCAGGGATCTGGCGCACCTCGTGCATCGGCCCCCAGGGGTTAGCGGCGAGATGCTCGAAGGGCGTCATCGCCTGGCCGGCGCAAGCCCAACCCAGACCGGCTTCCTGACGGCGTGTGTAATCCCGCAAAGGCACACCCCGCGTCCGGGTGATCCCCACCAGGTCGCTCCACACCAGATAGATCAGTCCAGCCTCGCTCATCCCTCGGCTCCTTCCCCTGCCCCCTCGTCGCCCAGCCAACCGGGCAAGACTAGAGCATTTTCAGTGTGAATGGCTGAGCAACCGGAAACACCGGTAACACTATGGACCGGATACATGGGCAACAGATTTCATGGTTCGTTCCAGGCCTTCGACTGGTGTCGCGGTGGCGCCGGCGCGGTTTGTGGAAGCGTCCCTTGTGATCGATGGCGCCGAGCTCGATTGGCGCGAGGCGGTGAGGATCGAAGCGTGCCTCTCCGGCGAACTCACGTGCTCTGCTTGGCCATATTTGAACCTCTTGGTGAGGACGGCGACGCCTTGACCCATATCATGGTCGTTTGCGGCGCACCTCGCCATATTCGGACCGTACGCCAACCAGGGGCAGCTCGGCTTCGCCGCTTTGTCGAGCCCGTGCCGGTTTTTGCGCGGGCCAATCGGGCGTCGCCGGCTCTTCCCTCGCGGCGGGGGCGCTCTACATTCCAGATACGGAACCGAAATGATGAGCAAGGCCGGCGTGCCGTTCCAAAGAGACCAAAAGTTTGCGTGTCGCAGTCTTGAAGCGCGTAACGGCCACCGCACGCGAGGCCGTTTGATTCGAAACCAAGCCGGCGGGCGGCGCGGACCAACCTAGGGGGAGACCAATCATGCGAAACGGAATTCGGCTCCTTTCGATTACTGTGCTTGCCGTGGTGCTGGCCTTGGGCGTTGGCCTCGCCCAGGCGGCAGACGATCTATCGCCGGAGGATTTTTTCGGCCAATACAAGGGCTCCGGTTCCTCGCGGGATCCCAACGTAATCTATTACGAGCTTACGCTGCGGGATCTCGACGTGCAGATCGGGCCGGAGGACAACGGCTTCTATGTCGCCTGGACCACGGTGATCCGCGACTATTGGGAAAAGGAATCTCGGCGCAGAAGTGCCCGTGTCAGTTTCGAGCCAAGCGGGCGAGCCGGTATTTATGTGGAGCGCGCCGCGGCGGACCGCGCTACGGAGGGTCTGACCTGGGCCGCCATCAAAGGCGACACCCTGACCGTCCGCGTTCTCGAGATCATGGACGATGGCAGCTACGCGGTTCAGACTTATCAC
>JAUVWK010000266.1 GCA_030604165.1 Alphaproteobacteria bacterium
CCGCGCGGGCGGCGGCTCGACCCCGAGAAACTTCGCCACGCCGCCAAAGACTTTGACCGGATCGGCGAGAGCGTCTTCGTAGTGGACGATATGCAGCGCCGGATGCGGTTGTTGTGTCCAACTATGGACATGCTTGGACCAACTGCCGCGATACTCATAGACGAATTCCGCTGCGTTGTCGGTCTCGATATTGTTCGCCATACTGGCGATGGCGAGATCGATCGAGATGCCCAAATGGTCGGCAAACGAGATCGCCACATCGAGCGGGTTGCGCAGCATGTAGATGGCCGCCGCGGTGTGCTCCATCGTAATGGTCGAGGTCCCGCGATCCTCGAGCAGCGCGTTGTGGGTCTTCACGAAGACCAGATCCGGATATTGTTTGGTCATGATCTCCTGCGCGCGCGGGCGCATGGCGGCGACTTGCTCCTTGGTCCAGGATGCGGGCGCGCCCGTGTCGAGCTGCCGGTACCACTGCGCTTCCGAATCCATCAGCGCGAAGCGCGCCAACTGATTGATGTCGAACGGCTCCTTGGGGTTGCGCAGGAGATTATGCAGAAAGGCCCGCAGCCAGGTGTTGCCCGACTTGGGATAGGAGGCGAGCCAAATCAACTTACCCATTTACCCGCGGACCCGACGCCTAGCCGACACGGCCGCGACTGGCAGCCTCCGGCGGTAGGCGCTCGATCAATGGGGCGAGGTGCTTTTCATAGCGCCGCCAGCGCCCAACCGAGGTGGCGTAGAGCTTTTGGCGCACCTGGAAATTGCTTGCCGTCATGACGGGGCGCTCGGTCTTGTGGAAAGCGAGGCAGGCATCGTCCCAAGGCAGGTCGCAATAAGCGAGCAGGCCGCGCGCCATCGTCTCCAGATCCGCCACCACGTCCTCGTACCCGACCTCGTAAATTCTCTCCGGCCACACGCCGTGCCAATGCGCCATGAGCCGCGAATACAAGCCGTAATACGCCGCCAACTCAGGCAAATCATAGCTCCACTCATGGCCATAGGCGAAATCCGTGGTGAAGCACGAGACGCAGGTATCGAGCGGGTTGCGCCGGCAGTGCACGATCTTGGCGTGCGGAAACATCAGGACAATGAGGCCGAGATACTGGAAATTGCCGGGCATCTTGTCGGTCACGCGCGAGCGCCCGCCGAGCGGCCCAACTTGCTTCAAATAATGTCGCGCCGCGCCCTCGAAGGCTGGGTCCGCGACTTGCGGGATACCCTCGGGATAGGCGCGCCCACCGCCCGACCAGGATTCGAAGGCGCGCGCGGTCTCGCCGATATGCCGTAGCTCCCCGCCACCGTAAACCTCTGGGTGGCTGGCCAGAATTTGCTCGATCAGGGTGGTGCCGGAACGCGGCATGCCGACGATGAAAATCGGCCCCGGTCCGGATGGGGCATGGCGGCCCGCACGGTCGAAGAGGTCGCGGGTGAATATCGCTTCGAGGCTGGCGAATTTTGCCCGGGTCTCGTCGATGGAAAACTCGATCGCGGAGCGTTTTAGACTGGCGCCCTTCGACCAGCTCTCGAAAGCCGCATCGTCCTCCCCCAGATCGTTGTGGACCTTGCCCAGCGCGTACCGGAGGCTAACCTCGTCGGCAGCCCTGATGGCGGGCCGTGCCAACTGCGCCCGCAAGCGCTCGATGACCGGGTCGTCGCGCGCCGCTCGCGTGGCATAGGCGTAACTCTTGTAGGCTTCTCCGAGGCTGGGGTCCGCCTCGAGCGCGCGGCGATAATGCGGCAGCGCGGCGTCGGTGTCGCCCTGAGCCTGCAGGGCACGGCCCAAATTGAGGTGCGCCTTGGCCGCGTTGGGGTCGAGTTCGAGGGCGCGCCGGCAGCTCGCAACCGCGTCATCGAGATGACCCAGGAAGTGCAGAGCGTGCGCCAAGCTAATATGCACCTCGACGAAGTCGGGTTTGAGCGCCACCGCCTCGCGATAATGACCGACCGCCTCGTCGAGGCATCCCTCGCGCCACAGAACGGATGCCAAGTTGGCGTGCGCGCGATAGTTGCTCGGGTCAATCTCGAGCGCGCGGCGGTAGGCCTCGATCGCCTTGTCGAGGTCCTCCAATCCTTCGTAAGCGACCGCCAGATTTCCCAGACACAAGGAATCCCGCGGCGCCAGCGATAGCGCGTGGCTCAGCAGGGGCACGGCATCCGCGTAATGCCCGGCCTGCACTTTGAGCGAGCCATAGAGGCCGTAAATCTCGGCATTGTTCGGCTGTCGCTTGGCCGCCCGCTGGAACAGCCTGTCGGCCTCTTTGGCTCGTCCCGCCTGGTGCAGGCGCAAGGCTTCGCGGATTTGTCGCTCGAGGCTGGCCGCGGCGCTCGCGGGCGCCGTGCCGCGCCGCGAGCTTTGCGCGGCCCGGCGCTGTCGCCGGTTCATCGATCGTGCTCGTGGCGGCACGGGCGGATTTCGCGTTGTCCGCAAGCCCCGACCGCCATGAAAATCATGTAGCGCGGCATGCCCGCCGCCGTCGTGAGGGAATGGCGTTCGCCAAGGGTGCGCATGGTGCCAACATTAACACACGGAAACCGGGCGCGGCACGGCGGTCACCCGGCATTACACCGGCCGTGAGCACCGAGGTGGCGACAAAAAAGGAGCGGCCGAGGCCGCTCTTTAAGTCGTCTACTCCCGAAAAGTTTCCAAGCCGGAGAACCGGCTCAGAAAGCCAGCGCCGAGCCGAGCGCGAATACGACAGCGTCGTTTTCAAGCGGTTTGGTTGGCGAGGCATCGTCATATTGAAAAATCTCGGCCTGGGCCTGGACATCGATGCCCGGGCCGAGCACGTAGGTGCCGTTGATCACATAACGGTCGATCTCGTCCTCAAAGCCGTCCTTCATATCGGATTGGGCGTGACCCCACTGCAGACCGAGACCGTATAAGGCAGTCCAGTAACTGATCCCGATATCCCAGTCGGCCCGATCGCGTTCGGCGCCGTTGATGTCATTCTCGACGCCGTCGTGGTCGAGATAGCCGCCGCCGATCGAAATAGCGCCGAAATTGACCGTGCCGCCGACATGCCACGCGTCGGGATCGTTCTTACAGTTCTGAAGGTTCGCCGTGGCGGCCGCAAACCCGGGAAAGGCCAGCGTCTTGACGCCCGCGGCAGTGGGAATGGAGCCGCAGCGCTCCAAGGTATACCGCTCATATCCGGCCGCGACGCGAATATTAAAATCTTCGAAATCGTGACTGTACTCACCGGAGATTGAGATTTGGTCTTGGAGCTCAAAGGTATCGTCTGCGGTGCCCTGGCCGTAGGCGCCTTCCTCGTCATCGTCCGGTGCGTAGCTGACGCCGAGACTGAAGCCGTTAAAGGTGGGCGAGAAATAAAGCACCTTGATGGTGTCCTCTACACCCAGGTCGTCGTCATAGGTGTGGACGTAGAAAAAACTGTCGCCTTGGCCGAATCCGGCGAAGTTGTTGGGCGCGGGAAACTTGAAGAAGGGTGTGTTGACACCGAAGTTATAGGCCCCATTCGGCGCAAAGTTGGTCATCTCCTGACGCGCACTTTCCGTCGCGCCGATACGGGCCATACCGAAGCTGCCGCGGAAGAAAATGAACCGTTCGTCGAGGGAACTACTTTCCGAATTCGAGACGGTGGCGCCCTCGAGCTGCATCGAGGCACCGACGGTGAGGCCGTTGTCGAGCGTCGTCGAGCCGGAGATGGTCAGCTCGATGTCCTGGTCAAACTGAACGTTGTGAACATTGTCGGCGACCTCCCCGTCGTCGCTGTCCTCGGAGAGCACAGCGGTGGCGGCGCGATAATAACCCCCGATACCGAGCGATATCGGCTCCTCTTCTGCTTGGGCGACCGTCCCCGCCACCATACTGGCGGCGATGAGGGCCGTTGTACCCAACAATACTTTTTTCATTTGATCCTCCTCGCGCGAGAATTGGGTTGCTCCGCGGTTCTCTGGCCGTGCCAGATATCCCGGCAGTCCCGGCCAACGCCTCGCGGTGGCTCGAAATAGTCGGGGCAGTTGCCCCGGAACCAGTCACGCGGCTTTGGTCGAGGTAAGCGTCATCGCGAGGTCAAGTATTGAGCAATTAAAAACGTCGTCAAGAAATAACAAAGACCAACTCATCAAGATATAATGACAATTGATTATTTGACGCGCTCCATGAATAGTAATATACAATCGTTGTAGTCGATTAGTATTCGCGCTAATCTCTTTGGGCTAGTGAGAAAAGCGTTATTATAGTTTTGTTTTCTTGGAATTCTCGCGTTACGGGTCAACGGTTTGTGAAATTGCGTGAGCCGGCGGGCCTCACGCTCACCCAGGGCCGTGCCGCGTCAAACCGATATTGGGGGTCTTGGAGACTTCGCCGCCCGCGGGCGGTTACAGGCCGCTTAACGCGACCGCTCTCGGGTCATGCCCGCCGGAGCACCGGCGATGCATGTATCGGGTGGAATATTTGGGCTGGCTGCGAGGGGGCGTAGGCTGGCGCCGTTCGATCGGAAACCGTTCTCGCCACAAAAAAAGGGAGCGGCCGAAGCCGCTCCCGCAGATTTTTCTGAACCAGCGTGGCTGGTTAGAAATTCAACGCCGTACCAATCATGAAGTTGGTCCAGTCGTTGTCCAACCCACCGGCCGTGGCATCGTTATAATCGCCGATGTCGATTTGCGCCTCGACATCGATGCCCGGACCAATAATGTAGGTGCCGTTCAGCGCGTAGATGTCGAGATCATCCGTGGTGTTGTCGGTCATATCGATCTCGGCGCTGCCCCACAACAGACCCACGCCATATTGGCTGGTCCAGTA
>JAUVWK010000509.1 GCA_030604165.1 Alphaproteobacteria bacterium
CGCAAGCATTAATTTTGGACCGGCGGGCGCCACGCCGTGGGCGAGGCCTTCTCGGCTGGATTGAACGGCTATCTTAATCACGACACTTGCGATTTGTTAAGTTGTTGGGCTCGAGCATGGCACGCTCGGCACCGCCGGGGAGCATTTTGGCTTCGGCCAACGGCTTGCGGCGCCGCGCATCCGCCGAGACCAGGGGAGAGATGATATGTCCGACGAACCCGTGAAGCAATTGGACGCAGAGCAAGAGCGTATCATCCTCGACGGCATCGATCGCTTTCTCGAGCGCGACGTCCGCCCGTACGTTTCGGAGCTCGAACACAACGACATCTATCCGCAAGAGATCGCCGACAAGTTGAAGGAAATGGGGCTGTACGGCGCCACTATCTCCGAGGACTATGGCGGGCTCGGCCTGCCGGTCACGACCTACGCCAAGATCGTCGAGAAGATTTCCGGCGTTTAGATGTCGGTCTCGGGCATCATCAATTCTCATCTGATCATGGCCGCGGCGATCGAGCGCCACGGCACCGACGAGCAGAAGCAAAAATACCTACCGAAAATGGCCGCCGGCGAACTGCGCGGCGGCGTCGCCCTGACCGAGCCCGACGCCGGCACCGATCTCCAGGCGATCCGCACCACCGCGAAACGCGACGGCAACCGCGGTTATGTGATCAACGGCGCCAAGATGTGGATTACCAACAGCATCCATGGCGATTGCATGGCGTTGCTGGCCAAGACCGACCCTAAGGCGGAGCCGGCGCACAAGGGCATGAGCCTCTTCATCGCGGAAAAGGGCAAGGGCTTCAAGGTCGCCCGCAAGCTCGAGAAGCTGGGCTACCGCGGCATCGACACCGCCGAGCTCGTGTTCGAGGATTATTTCGTCCCGGCCGACTGCCTCATCGGCGGCGTCGAGGGCCGCGGCCTGCAACAGGTGCTCGGCGGGCTCGAGCTGGGGCGCATCAACGTCGCCGCGCGCGGTGTCGGTATCGCCCAGGCCGCCCTCGACGAGGCGGTCAAATACAGCCAAACCCGCAAGACCTTCGGCAAGCCGATCTGCCAGCATCAGGCGATACAGCTCAAGCTGGCGGATATGGTGACCCGCGTCGAGGCCTCGCGGCTGCTGGTCGCCCGCGCGGCCGAGACCTATGCGCGCGGCGAACGCAGCGACATGGAGGCCGGCATGGCCAAGCTGTTCGCCACCGAGGCGGCCATGGAGAACGCGCTCGACGCGATGCGAATCCATGGCGGCTACGGCTACTCAACGGAGTTCCCCATCGAGCGCATGTTCCGCGACGCGCCGCTGCTGCTGATCGGCGAGGGTACCAACGAGATTCAACGCATCATCATCGCCCGCCAGTTGATCGAGCGAAATCCGGCCTGATACCCCGGTCTGATATCAAGGAGCGCGGTGCGACCATGGTTGAAGAGCTTGGGCCCGGCGTCGCCCTGCCGCTGCAGGGCCTGCGCGTCGTCACCCTCGAGCAGTATGGCGCGGCGCCGTTCGGCACCATGTTTCTCGCCGATCTCGGCGCCGAGGTGATCAAGATCGAAGACCACGAGCAGCGCGGCGAAATGGGCCGCCACGTCGTGCCCTACGCCGCAGACGGCGACAGCCTGTTCTTCCAGACCTTCAACTACAACAAGCGCGCCCTCGCCCTTAACCTGAAGCGGCCCCACGCCCGCGACGTGCTGCACCGGCTGGTGGCGAGCGCCGATGCCGTGATCAACAATCTGCGCGGCGATCTGCCCGCCAAGCTCGGCCTCGATTACGCCGCGCTCGGGCCGCTCAAGCCGGCCATCGTCTGCGTGCATCTCTCGGCCTATGGCCGCGAGGGGCCGCGCGCCCATTGGCCCGGCCTCGATTACGTCATGCAGGCCGAGGCCGGCTATCTCTCCATGACCGGCGAGCCGGACAGCATCCCGACCCGCTTCGGGCTCTCGATCGTGGACTTCATGGCCGGTCTGACGGCGGCGCTGGCCTTGCTCGCCGGGGTCATGGGGGCGCGCCGGAGCGGGCTGGGGCGCGACTACGACGCCTCGCTTTTCGACGTCGCGATGAACAATCTGAGCTACCCGGCCGCCTGGCACCTCAACGAAGGCTTCGAGCCCCAGCGCGTACCGCGCTCGGGCCACCCTTCGCTGGCGCCGAGCGAGCTCTATCGCACCTCGGACGGCTGGATATTCATCATGACCAACAAGGTGAACTTCTGGCCGCGCCTGTGCGAGGCCCTGGAGAGGCCCGAGTGGATCGACGACCCCAAGCTGAAGGACTTCAAGGCGCGCCTCGAGAACCGCGCCGAGCTGGTGCGCCGCCTCGACGCCGTATTCAAGACCCGCACCACCGCCGCCTGGCTCGAGCGCCTGCACGGCCAGCTCCCCTGCGCCCCGGTCAATGACGTGCCGGCGGCGTTGGCCAGCGCCTTCGCGGCGAGCCAGCAAACCGTGCAAGCCATCGCCCACCCCAAACGGGGCGAGATGCGGCTGGTGCGCCAGCCGATCAAGCTCGACGGCAAGATCCTGCCACGGCGCAGCGCGCCGGCGCTCGGCGCCGATACGGACGCGATCTTGCGGGAGCTCGGCTTCGCCGAGGCGGAGATCGAAACGCTGGAGCGAGACGGCGCCATCGCCCGCGCCAAGCCGCCCAAGCAATAGCTGCGGCGTGGGTGGGTTTCCCGCTTACGCCAGAGTCAGCAGCTCGCCGATAGCGTTCGGCGTGCCCGCGCCGTCC
>JAUVWK010000039.1 GCA_030604165.1 Alphaproteobacteria bacterium
AACGAACAGACCGGACTCGCGCGCCGCTTGGTGCCGGGCCAACCCAACGGCATGCATTGCCTGACCGGATTGGCGCATGATCGCTTGAGCCATGTCGCCTACGATTCGGAGAGCAACCAGGAAGGAATTCGGCATCGCAGCCTGAAGCTCGCGGCCTTGCAGAAAACCCTCAAGACGCCGCCGCTGTTCGGCGGCGACGACGGCGAGCTTTTGATCGTCGGCTGGGGCAGCACGAAAGGCGCCATCGAGGAGGCCGTCGAGTTAGCGCGCGCCGATGGCCACGAGGTCTCGTCGATGCACCTCAAGTTCCTTCAACCCTTGCCGCCCGGCATCAAGGACGCGCTGCGGCGTTTCGATCAAGTCCTGACGATCGAGAACAATTGGAGCGACAGCCTGGATGACCAGGTTATCGACGAGGACAACCGGCGTTATTCGAACCTGGCTTGGCTGCTGCGCGCGCGCTATCTCGTCGATGTGGATTGCTGGAGCGAGATCAAGGGTCAACCCATCAAACCCGGCACCATCGGGCAGGTCATTCGAGAGCGACTGCATTAGCAAGAGGTAACGACGATGTTGGCTCCCGTCACGGAGTGTTTGTTGAGGCTGGAAGACGAGCCCTACGGCATTGACGATTACAGGAGCGGCGTGCCGCGCTGGTGCACGGGATGCGGCGACAATGCCATCCTCACGGCCGTGCAGCGGCTGTGCCGCGACGAGAAGCTGCCGCTCGAGAAAATCGTCTGCGTATCGGGGATCGGCTGCGCCAGCCGCTTTCCCCACTACATGAATACCTATGGCTTTCACAGCCTGCATGGCCGCGCCTTGCCGGTCGCCGAAGGCATCAAGATGCGGCGGCCCGACCTGCACGTGTTCGTTGCCACCGGCGACGGCGATTGCTGCAGCATCGGCGCCGCGCACTGGATTCACGCCATCCGCTACAACATGGATATGACCGTTCTGATGCACGACAATCAGATCTACGGCCTGACCAAGAAGCAGGTGTCGCCAACTTCGCCGCTGGGTCTGCGGAGCAACACCACGCCGCGCGGCGCCTATCTCGAGCCGCTCAACCCGTTGAGCGCGACGCTCGGGGTCTCGAATGTCTCGTTCGTGGCGCAGGCGGTGGATTGGATCCCGGAAGTTCTCTACCAGATCATCGCGCAGGCGTTCCATCACAAGGGCTTTTCGTTCATCCGCATCCTTCAGCGCTGTCCGGAATTCTTGCCCGATTTGTTCGAGCCGTGGCTGCAGGATCCGGACAAGGTGAAGCTGCTGTCTCACGCCGACGGGATCGAGGTCAGCGCCGGTCTCGCCAAGACCTACAAAAACCTGGAGGCGCACGACCCGGCCAACCTGGATCGGGCCCGCGAAATCGCTTCGGTTACCGATCCGATTCCGGTCGGCATCCTCTATCGCAACAGCGCGGTGCCGCGCTACGAGGAGATTCGCGCGCCCGATCGGACCTTCACGCCGGCCATGGTCAAGGCGGGGCTCGAGAAGGAGATGGATAAATTCACGATTTGGCCGGCGGATTGAATTAGAGACGATGGACATGCGGAGCCATATCGAGAGCACCGGGGCGGGGGCCGCCAAGACCAAGCCGGCCAAGCCGAAGCCCGCGCGCCGGGCGTCCGGCGCCAACCATGAGAACAAGCCTGACGACGTGAAGGCGGACGCGATGGAGCTCGCCCCGTCCGCCGCGACCGAGACCGGGTCGGGTGCGGACGCCGCCGCCGGCCCGGCGCTGCGCCCCGCTCTGCTCGCCGGGTACCGGAATCTCGCGGCCCTGCGCCATGATTTTCCGTTGCTGCTCGTTGCCGGCGAGGGCGGCGAAGGCGGCGATGGCTGGGTGCGCTCGCTGTCCGGGATGATCGACGGCATCCTGCAAGATATCGCGCCGCAGGGCGCCGAGGGCGAAGCTCTCAGGCGCCAGCTCCTCGGGCTCGAGCGTGAGGTGCGAGCGCTGGTATCCCGGGGCGCCGGGGGCTCGCTCTCCGAGCTGTGGACGCGCGCGGCAAAGCAATTGCGCGGTGTCGGCGATGCGGATGCAAGCTCGGTGGCCGACAATCTGGCGCGCGCGCGCAACGCGCTGCGGCTCGACGGCGCGGTCATCGACTGCGACGCGGAAAGCCCGGCCAAGCTTTTCAGCCATGCCTGGACCACCATGCAGAGAGCCAAGACGCGGGCGGTCCTCGACGAGATCAACGAGCTCGTTTTGGGTCTCTCCGATATTCTGAAGGCCGACTTCATGCGCTCCGACGCGGCGCGCGCACCCGCGGCCTTGAAGGGCGCGGTCGGGACATCTTACGAAGCGGAGTTCGACTTCGATGCCTTGTCGCGCCTGCTGACCGACGCGTCGCCGAGGGACGCCTTGCCCGAGCCCCGGCGGCGGCGCATCGGCGCGGCCCTTTCGGTGCTTCAGGCGCAGCGCTTTTTTGCGCCGGCGGTGGCGGGCGAAGACAACGGCGAGGGCTTGTATTCCTTTGCCTTTGAAAGCTGTGAAAAGGCGCGCGAAGCCTTGCAGGATCGGCTGCCGGCGATGGTCGCGCTGATCAAGGCGATTGCCATCGCCGAGCTGGAGATCGAAAACCGCTACAAGGCGGCGACGCACGACGCCTTCTTTGAGAGCTTCGACGAGAACACGCTGACGCCCGAGGGTTGGGCGCTGTTCCCGACTTATCTGATTTGCCTTCGCGATGCCGCGCTCGACGCGGCGGAGACGGCGACATTGATCGAGCTGCTGTCTTCCAGCCTGCCGATGAAGATCATGCTCCAGAGCGACGACATCTTGGCCGGGCCCGCGCTTGGGCCGGGGTCGCTCGCGCTGGGCACACCGAGCACGCGGCTCGCCAATATGGCCGTCGGCTTGGGCGGCGCCTATGTCTTGCAGGCGAGCGGCGCCAGCCTTTATCGGCTGCGGCATCGAATTCGAAGCGGTCTCGAATATGCGGGGCCGGCGCTCTTCAGCCTGTTCTCCGGGGCCGGCCCGACCACGCCCGGCTTGCGGCCTTATCTTGCCGCGGCGGCGGCGGAGCAATCGCGCGCCTTCCCCGTATTCAGCTATAACCCCGCGGCGGGGCGGGATTGGGCATCGCGTTTCTCAGTCGCCGACAATCCGCAAGCCGCGGCCGCTTGGCCGGTGCAGCACCTGGCTTACGAGGATGAAAACCATCAGCGGCTTTCCGAAGACGTGGCCTTTACGGTGCTCGATTTCGTCGCCTGCGACCGGCGCTATGGCGAATATTTCAGCGCCGTTCCGCGCAGCGAGTGGCACGCGCGCATGGTCCCGGCGGTGGAGAGCCTGACAGGCGAGGCGGGCGGCGCGCCCGAGGCCACGCCTTACCTCCTGATGATCGACGAGAGCGATGCGCTGCAAAGGGTTGTGGTCGACCACAGGCTGCTTCAGGCGGCGCGTCGTTGCGGCGAGACGTGGCACAGTTTGCAGGAGCTGGGCGGCATCGACAATTCCCATGCCAAGCGGCTGCTCGAGAGCGAGCGCGAGCTTTGGGAGCAGGAGAAGGCGCGCGAGATCGAGGCCTTGCGGGGTCAGGCCGCGCCGGCGCCGCCTGAGCCCGCCGTCGAGCAAGCCCTGCCGGCCGCAGTAGCAGAGGCCCCGGCGCCCGAAGTCGCGGCGGCCGAGGCGGAGGAGGCGCCGCCTTCCGACGATCCCTATATCGAGACGGCGCGCTGCACGACCTGCAATGAGTGCACCGACCTCAACAACAGGATGTTCGCCTACGACGATAATATGCAGGCCTATATCGCCGATCCCGACGCCGGCACCTACCGACAGCTCGTCGAGGCGGCCGAGGCTTGCCAGGTGGCGATCCTTCATCCCGGCAAGCCGAGAAATCCGGACGAGCCTAATTTGGCGGATTTGATCGAGCGCGCGGCGGACTTCGAGTAGAGCCTTATCCGTTCCAAGCGAAACCGCTCCAATGCGCCGGACGAAGTATTACGTTAGTTTACTAATAATAACTATTTATTCTTGTTCTGGTTTCTTAGAACAGTTCCAAACACAACTGAATTTCAAAATATTACATTTTGACTCGCTCCGCCAGGGCCGGTAGAATTACTTGTTGTGGGCGCTTCGCCTTGTCGTGATGCAAGCGAAGCGTGGGGCCCGTTTGTCTCCGCGGGAGGCGGCCATGTCACGCATCATGATTACCTGTCCCGAAACCGGAAAACCGATCTATACCGGCATGAATTTCGATTGGCCGGCGATCGAGCCCTGCGTCGTGCAACAAGGCTCGCTGACCTGCCCCAGATGCGGGCAGGTGCACGAGTGGCGCGACAGGGAGGTTTTTCCGGAGGAGGATGGCGGCGAGGCTTGAGCGGGGGCCCGGCATCGCGCGCTAGCGGGCGGTCTCTCCATAGCCCATGAACGGCGTTGGAATGCGTTTGATGCCGGCGATCACCTCGGGCGTCAGGTCGGGCGCCATGTCGTAGGCCAGGCTCGCGAGGATGGTGTCGGAGAAGCCGCCGAAGCGCACCCTGATTTTTTCCACGATTTCGCCGTGCGTACCGGCCGCCGCGAACAGCATCATGACGTTTTCCGGCACCGCGTCCGGCATCTCGCTCCAGCGGCCCTGCTTGGCCATGTCGTAAAGTTGCTGGCCCAGCTCGACCAATCCGTGGCACTCCAGCACCGGCCAATAGGCGCGGGTGGCGCCATAGAACGCCACGCGCTTGCGCGCCCATTGCAGCATCTTGTCGACCGCCGCTTGGTCGGCGCCCGTGGCGATAAAGCCGCCGCCGGAAATCTCGAAGCGGCTGCGCGGCCGGTTGGCCCGCGCGAGGCCGGCCTCGATGTTGGGCTGCACGACATCCTCGAGATATTTCCGGGTACAGAACGGATGCAGCCGCACGCCGTCGCACAGCTCGCCCGCCAGCCGCAGCATGACCGGGCCGACCGCCCCGATGGTAATGGCGGGCGCCGCCGCCGCCATGGGCTCGGGCACGAACTCGGGCGTCATCAACGAGAATTTGTAGTGCGCGCCCTCGAAGGCGAGCGGCTCGCCGGTCTTCCAAGAGCGCCAAATCGCCCGCAACGCCGAAATATATTCGCGCATGCGCGGCGCCGGCGGGCTCCACGGCACCGAGAAGCGGCGCTCGATGTGGCCGCGCACCTGGCTGCCGAGCCCGAGCACGAAGCGTCCGCGCGACGCGGCCTGCAAGTCCCAACCCAGATTGGCGACCACCATGGGGCTGCGTGGAAAGGCCATGGCGAGGCCGGTGAGGAGCTTCAGGCGCGTCGTGGCCGTGGCGGCGACGCCCAGCGGCAGAAACGGATCGTGCCGGTTTTCGAGCGTCATCACGCCGTCATAGCCGGCCGCCTCGGCGGCGCGGGCGGCCTCCGAAACCGCCATGAGGTCGTGTTGCGGAATGGTCGTGACGATATGCATGGCGGATCTCGGTGGTTTCGTTGTCTTTGTTGCTGTCGCGGTGGCGTGCGGGCGCCGCGCCTAACCGGCGCTGTCGATAACCTCGAAGTCGTTGGTGATCTCGGCGGTTTTGCCGATCATGGCGGAGGCCGAGCAATATTTGTCGGCCGAGAGCTTGATCGCGCGCTCCACCTTGGCCGGGCTGAGGCCGCGCCCGGTGACGACGAAATGCATGTGGATGCGGGTAAACACCATGGGGTCCGTCTCGGCCCGCTCGGCGTCGAGCTCGGTGACGCAGTCCGCGATGGGCTGGCGCGATTTCTCCAGGATATGAACCACGTCGAAGGCCGTGCATGCGCCCAGCCCGATCAACACCATCTCCATGGGGCTGACCGCAAGCGCCCGTCCGTCCGCACCCTTGGAATTGCCCACCGTAACGCTATTGCCGCTGCCCGATTCACCGACGAAGGTGCGGTCCTCGACCCACTTGATGCGTGCCTTCATGCCGCCGTCTCTCCCGACTGGTTGGCTTTTCCCATGTAACCCCCGTTCATGGCGATCCTACAAGAGGTAAGGTGAGGGCGCCGCGTGGGCACCGCAGGAGGTTCTAGTCAGGGGCCCGTGATCCCTGCTACACAAGTGCGTGCGTCAGGGAATTCCCGACCAAGCGATAACCGCGAAACAAGAAGACGAAGGCGAGAGATGGACGCTATGCAATACGAGGCCCCGGGCTCGGTGGACGAGGCGGTGGCGCTTCTGGCCGCGGCCGATGGCGCCGCCTGGGTGCTCGCGGGCGGCACTGACCTGTTGGTTCAGTTGCGGGCCGACCTGATCGAGCCGGGTTTGGTCGTCGATATCAAAGGCATTTCCGAACTGCGGGCGATAACGCCCGAGAATGGCGGCTTTCGCATCGGCGCGGCGGTCACCGGCGCCGAGCTCGGCGAGCATGAGGGGGTGAAGGCGGTATGGCCCGGCGTCGTCGAGGCCATGGAATTGATCGGCTCCGTGCAAATCCAGGGTCGCGCCACGCTGGGCGGCAATCTTTGCAACGCCTCGCCCGCGGCCGACAGCGTTCCGGCGTTGATTGCGGCGGAGGCGCTCTGTTCCGTCGTCGGACCGAAGGGGCGCCGCGAGGTTGCGGTCGCGGAGGTGGCGACGGGCCCGGGCGAAACCTCGCTCGGCCCGGGCGAGATCGTGGTCGATATTCTGCTGCCCGAGCGCCCGGCCCGCGCGGCGGACGCCTATTTGCGCTTTATCCCGCGTACCGAGATGGACATTGCCGTGGTCGGCGTCGCCGTCAGCTTGGTTCTCGACGAGCGCGGCGTTTGCGCGCAGGCGCGGGTCGCCCTCGGGGCGGTTGCGCCGCGCGCGCTGCTGGTGCCCGAAGCGGCGGCGGCGTTGATCGGCGGCACGGTCGATGACGACGCGCTCGAACGCCTGGCAGCGGCCGCGCGCGCGGCCTGCCGGCCGATCGACGATATGCGGGGCACGGTCGCCTACCGCACCAAGGTGGCCGGCGTGCTGGCGCGGCGCGCCGCCGGTATCGCGCTGGCGCGCGCAAGGAGCGAATGATGGCGAAGTATCACGTTTCGACCAGCATCAACGACGAAGCCGTCGAGTTTCTGTGCGAGCCGCAACAAACCCTGCTCGATGTGCTGCGCGACGAGTTGCAGCTCTTTGGCAGCAAGGAGGGTTGCTCGTCCGGCGACTGCGGCGCCTGCAGCGTGATGCTGGACGGGCGCTTGGTGTGCGCCTGTCTGGTGCTCGGCGTGGAAGCGGAGGGCCGCGCCGTCGAGACCATCGAGGGCATGGCCAAGGGCGATCAGCTGCACCCGTTGCAGCAGAGTTTCCTGGAAGAGGCGGCCTTGCAATGCGGCGTTTGCACGCCAGGTATCCTGATAGCCGCCAAGGCCTTGCTCGAGCGCAACCCGAACCCGACCGAGACCGAGGTGCGCTATTGGCTCGCCGGCAATCTGTGTCGTTGCACCGGCTATGACAAGATCGTGCGTTCCGTGCTGGCCGTGGCCGAAGAAATGCGGGGAGGGTGAAGATGGCAACCGAGGTGAAGGAGCTGAAATGGATCGGCAAGCGCCCGATCCGCCCCGACGGCGTCGACAAGGTGACGGGGCGCGCCAAGTTCGGCGCCGACTTGACCTTGCCGGGCATGCTGGTCGGCAAGGTCCTGCGCAGCCCGCACGCCCATGCCCGCATCAAGTCGATCGATACGACCAAGGCCCGCGCGCTTGCCGGCGTGAAGGCCGTCGTAACCTCGGCGGACCTGCCGGAGCTCGCCTCCGAGTGGGTGCCGGCGGGCGAATTGCAGATCAACTTCCGCGATCTGTCGAGTAATATTCTGGCGCGCCAAAAGGTCTTCTACGATGGCCATGCGGTCGCGGCCGTGGCGGCGACCTCGGCGGCGCTGGCCAAACAGGCTCTGGCGCTTATCGAAGTGGATTATGAGGTGTTGCCCCATGTCATCGACGTGGTCGCGGCGATGCAACCGGAGGCGCCGCTGCTGCACGACGATTTGTTCACCGAAGGCGTGACGCCGACGCCCGAGACGCCCTCCAATATCGCCAAACGAGTGGAGTTCGCGCGCGGCGATCTCGAAGCTGGATTCGCGCAAGCCGACGCCGTGGTCGAGCGCGACTACACGACCAAGCCCGTGCACCAAGGCTATATCGAGCCGCACGCCGTGGTTGCCAGCACCTCGGAAGATGGACAAAGCGAGGTCTGGTGCTCGACCCAGGGACAATTTTCCGTGCGCTTCTACATCGCCAAGCTGCTCAGCATGGAGATCTCCCAGATCCGCGTCACGCCGTCGGAGATCGGCGGCGGCTTCGGCGGTAAGACGACCGTCTATCTCGAGCCCTTGGCGGTGCTGCTGTCGCGCCAGACCGGGCGGCCGGTCAAGATGGTGATGACCCGCGCGGAGGTGTTCCGCGCCACCGGGCCGACCTCCGGCGCGGCGCTCAGCGTCAAGATCGGCGCCACCAAGGACGGCACCGTCACTGCCGCGGAGGCCACCTTGCGTTACCAGGCCGGCGCCTTTCCCGGCTCGCCGGTGCAGCCGGGCGCGATGTGCGCCTTCGCGCCCTACGCCTTCGAGACCTTCAAGGTGGTCGGCTACGACGTGGTGGTCAATCGCCCGAAGGTCGCGGCCTATCGGGCGCCGGGCTCGCCGATCGCCGCGTTCGGCGTGGAAAGCGCGCTGGACGAGCTCGCCAAGCGCCTGGAGATCGATCCCCTCGCGTTGCGCGAGAAAAACGCGGCGCGGGAAGGCACGCACGCCGCCTACGGTCCGCGCTACGGGCCGATCGGCTTCGTTGAAACCCTGCAAGCGGTGCGCGAACACCCGCATTATCAGGCGCCGCTCGGGCCCAATCAGGGCCGCGGCATCGCCTCGGGGTTCTGGTTCAACATCGGCGGCGAGTCCTGCGCGATGCTGAACGTCGCCGAAGACGGCACGGTCGTGGTGGTCTCGGGCAACCCGGATATCGGCGGCTCGCGCGCCTCGCTCGCGATGATGGCGGCCGAAGTGCTCGGCATCGATTTCGAGCGCGTGCGCATCATCGTCGGCGACACCAGCACCATCGGCTATACCTTTCTCACCGGCGGCAGCCGGGTCACCTTCGCCACCGGCATGGCGGTGGTGCAGGCGGCCGAGGACGTGGTTCGGCAACTGCGCGAGCGTGCCGCCAAGGTTTGGGAGATCAGCGCCGACGCCGTGATCTGGGAAGATGGCCAGGCCCACCCGGCGGGCGCCAACGCCGGCGAGTTCGAGCCGCTCTCGTTGCGCGATATCGCGGCCGAGGCGGGCAAGACGGGCGGGCCGATCTGCGGCAACGCCTCGCTCAACGCGCAAGGCGCGGGGCCCGGCTTCGGCACCCACATCTGCGATGTCGAGGTCGACAAGGAGACCGGCCGGGTGACGATCCTGCGCTACACCGCGGTGCAAGACGCGGGCCGCGCGGTCCATCCCAGCTATGTCGAGGGCCAGCTGCAAGGCGGCGCCGCGCAAGGCATCGGCTGGGCGCTCAACGAGGAGTATGTCTATGACGAGGACGGACGCTTGCAAAATCCGGGGTTTCTGGATTATCGCGTTCCGGTCGCCTCGGATCTACCCATGATCGAGGCGGTCATCGTCGAGGTGCCCAATCCGAACCATCCCTATGGCGTGCGCGGCGTCGGCGAGGTGCCCATCGTGCCGCCCATGGCGGCGGTCGCGAACGCCATCGAAAACGCCATCGGCGTGCGCATGTGCGATCTGCCGATGTCGCCGCCGCGCCTTTTGGCGGCCATCGACAACGGCGGCTAGAGATTTGGCCAAGGTGGTTCTGGTCGGCGGCTTGAGCCAGGATTTCACCGCCGGCGAGAGTCAGATCGAGGTGCAGGCGGACAACGTTCGCCGCCTGATCGAGGCGTTGGACCGGCGCTTTCCGGGGCTCGGCGCCGAACTCGAAGCGAAGATGGCCGTCGCCATCGATGGCGAGATCTACCAAGACCCCTATCTCGAGCCGATCGACGCCGACAGCGAGGTCTTTTTCCTGCCCAAGATCGGCGGCGGTTAGAAGACTTCTCACCAGGTGGCGCGGGCCTCGATCGGCCAGATGTCGACCAGGGTGTCGCCGCGCACGCAGTGATAGACGCTATAGAGATTGAGCGTGGCGTAGCAATGCGGCGTGACGCATTCGAGCGCGTCGCCCACGCGCAAGGGGCGCGCCCCATCCGGCAGATTGACGCGGCCGAGATCGTCGCCCACCACATCATAGGTCGCGCCCGGTGGCGCGCCGCTCAGAATTTCGGTCGCGAGGCTGTCGCGGGCCAGCTCCTTGACGCCGGCGTCGGTGATCGCGAACCCCGCTTGGCTGGTGCTGATCACCGTGGCGCGGACGTCGAGCGCGACCTCGAACGGCGCCGGCCCGTCACGCCGCAGGCGGGTCTTGCCATAATTGACGTCCATGAAGATGTAGGTGCCGGCCTGGCTCTCGCTCAGCACCCCCTGGCCGGGGTCGATGTCGTGCGTGCCCGTGCCGCCGCCGGTGACGATGCCGGGCGCCAGGCCCGCCTCCGTCAAACGCTGGCATAACGTGCGCAGCGGGGCGACGCACGCCGCCTGGCGCTGGGCGCGCTCGGCGTAATCAGGGGTGGCCTGGAGGCCGCCGTTGTAGCCCTGCACGCCGACGAACTCGAGCGCGGCGCTGTCGGCGACCTGACGGGCGAGCCGCACGATGGCATCCTCGGAGGCGATGCCCGTGCGCCGGCCGCCGACCTCGAAATCGACCAACAGCTTGAGGCGTTGTCCCGCCGCGCCGGCCGCCGCGTCCAGGGCGGCAACGTTTTCGGCATCGTCGACCGCCACCATGAGATCGCGCGCCCTCGCGTTGAGCGCGATCAGGCGGGCGATCTTCGGCGGCGTCACCACCGAGGAGAACATCATGACGCCCGGAATACCGCCCTCGACCATGATCTCGGCCTCGGCCAACGTCGCGCAGCAGACGCCGAGCGCGCCGGCCTCGACCTGGCGCCTGGCGATCTCTACCGACTTGTGGATTTTGGCGACCGGCCGCAGCCCGTGGCCGTTGGCGCGGCAATGCGCGGCCATGGCGGCGATATTTCGCTCGAGCCGGTCGAGCTCGATGACCAGGGCCGGCGTGCTCAATTGCTGGCGCGAGCCGGGTACGCCGATCAGTGCTTCGTTGGGTCCTAATGCGCCGTGCATTGTCATGGCGGGCCGTCCGTTGGGTTAGCTGCTATAGACGGCGAAGCCGCCGGTGTGGATGTGTCCCGCGCGCACCGCCGCGACCACCGCGGCGAGGTCTTGCAGGTAGGCCTCGATGTGCGGCTCATGCACCGGGTTGACCATGAAATGCATGGTCGGCGGCTCGCCGCCGAGATGGCTGAACCACTGGCGCTCGTGCATGCCGGCGGCGATGTTGGCGATATCGAGCGTGGGCGAGAGGAAGGTGACGATATTCAAGTCCACCGCGTTGCAAATCTCGAGCTCGGCGATGTCTTCGATGCCTGCGACCAGCCGGTCGGTGGTTCGCATGATCTCATCGACCGCGCGCAGATAGCCGGCTTCGCCGAGATAGTTCATCACCGCCCAGGCGGCGGCGATTTGCCCGCCCGGCCGGGTGCCGACAAAGCTCGGCGAGGCGTAAAGCCCGCGCGGCCAGTCGGTGAATTCGAAAAGCTGATATTTGCGCCGCGCGCCGTCCTTGAGCAGCAGGCAGGAGGCGCCCTTGGGGACGAAGCCGAACTTGTGCAGATCCACCGAGATCGAGGTCACGCCGGGCACGGCGAAGTCGAACGCGGGCACCGGGCGGCCGAGCTTGCTGGCGAACGGCGTGATCATGCCGCCGAGACAGGCATCGACATGAAACCAGAGGTTCCGCTCTTGGGCGAGCGCGCCGAGCCCGGCGATGGGGTCGAACACGCCATGCGGCCAGCATGGCGCCGAGCCGTAGAGCATGAAGGTGTCCGCGCCGGCCGCCGCCGCCATCGCCGCGAGGTCGGCGCGGTGATCCTTGCCGAGCGCAACCCGCGTTACCTTGAGGCCGAGATATTCGGCCGCCTTATTGACGCAGGGGTGGGCGCTATGCGGCGCGACGATCTCGGGCACCCCGGTCGGGGCCGGGCGGTGCTCCCGGGCCCAGTCGCGCGCGGCCTTGACCGCCATGAACACGCTCTCGGTGCCGCCCAGGGTCATGTCGCCGCTGGCCGCCTCGTCGCCATGCAGCAGATCGAGCATCATGGCGATCACGTCGTCTTCGAATTGCTTGATGCTGGGGAAGGCCGACGGCGAATGGCCGCTCTCCTGCATGAACATGGCGTAGGCGTCGCGCGCCACCCGCTCGACGTCCTCGCCGGCGAAATAGACATAAAGCGGCAGCCGGCCGCGCCGCCAATCGACATCGTTCGCGCGGGCCTCTTGCATCCGCGCGAAGAGGGCGTCGTAGCCTTGCCCTTGCGCCGGCATCCGTTTGCTCATCGCCGTCTCCACTTCGACCTACTCCGCAGTTTCAAGTATTCTGGGGCGGTCGAGAAGGAGAATATCATGCGACAGGAGGATGCGATGGCGCGCGACCACCTTGCATGGCCGAGCCCGATGGCTTTGTCGTCCGAAACCCTCAAGACCGTGGCCGCACGGTCATGAGTGCCGCGCTCGAAGGCAAACGCGCGCTGGTGACCGGCGCCACGCGCGGCATCGGCCGGGCCATCGCCGCAGCGCTCGCGGCCCAGGGCGCCCGGGTCGCCGTGCACGCCCGCAACCTCGACAAGCTGGCCGAAACCGTGCGCGCCGTCGAGGACGCTGGCGAGGGCGTTGGCGAGGGCGCCAGTGGCCGCGCCGTGCCGGTGGCCGCCGATCTCGAGGATGGCGCCGCGATTAGCGCCATGTGCGAAGCGGCGATCGCGGCGCTCGGCGGCATCGATATCGTCGTCCACAATGCCGGTGTCGCGCCGCGCGCCACGCTCGCGGCGATGGACGAGGCGCTCTGGGATCGGGTCATGGCCGTCAATATGAGGGCGCCGTTTCTGGTCGCCAAATACACCATGCCCGCCATGGCCGCGCAGGGCGGCGGCGGCGCCCAGATCTTCATCTCCTCGACCGCCGCCAAGCAGGGCACGGCGCAGCAAACCGCCTACAACGCCTCCAAGACCGGCCTGGTCGGCTTCGTCCGCTGCCTGGCGGCCGAGGTCGGGCCGCTTGGCGTCACCGCCAACACGGTGTGCCCCGGCTGGACCGCGACCGAGATGGCGAGCGAGCTTTATCAGGGCATGGCGCGCGAGGCGGGCCGGCCGTT
>JAUVWK010000528.1 GCA_030604165.1 Alphaproteobacteria bacterium
CGGTCAGGCTCAGCGGCACGTTGCCGGCGACCGCGCAGATGCCGAGCACCTCCAGCTCGTCCGCTGAGCCCAGCGCGAGCAGCAACGCCACCGTGTCGTCTTGACCGGGGTCGCAATCGATGATGATCGGCCGGGCTGTCATCGCCGCACTATAGCCCGCCGCAGCGCTACCGGAGTCACGCTAAGTCCTCGTCGTCGGCCAGCGAGAGCAATTCCGGATTACCGCCCGAGGCCACCGTGTTGACGGCCAGCGTTCGCTCGGTGGCGAAGCGATGGAGATAGCGCGGCCCACCCGCCTTGGGGCCGGTGCCGGAAAGGCCTTCGCCGCCGAACGGCTGCACCCCGACGACGGCGCCGACCATGTTGCGGTTGACGTAGAGATTGCCCACCCGGGCCCGCGCGGCGACATGGCGGGCCATGGCGTCGATCCGGCTATGAACCCCCAGCGTCAGGCCGTAGCCGGTGCCGTTGATGGCGTCGATCACCGCGTCGAGCCGGTCGCCGGCGAAACGCACGATATGCAGGATGGGCCCGAACACTTCGCGCTCGAGCTGCCCGATGGCATCGATCTCGAAGGCGCTCGGGGCGATGAACGTGCCGTGGCTCGTCTCTTCGGGGAGCGGCGCTTGCCCCTGCAAGGTGCCGTCGCGGTTCATGCGCGCGATATGGCGCTCCAGCGCGGCCTTCGCCTCGGCGTCGATCACCGGCCCCACGTCGGTCGCCAGCCGCATCGGGTCGCCGACCGCGAGCTCCTGCATGGCGCCGCTCAACATGGTGATAAACCGCGCCGCGATATCGCTTTGGATGAACAGCACGCGCAGACAGGAGCACCGTTGGCCCGCGCTGCCGAACGCCGATTCGATCGCGTCCGTGACCACTTGCTCGATCAAGGCGCTGCTATCCACGATCATGGCGTTCTGGCCGCCGGTTTCCGCGATCAGCGGCACGAGCGGCCCCGGCCGCGCGGCGAGCGCCCGGGCAATGGCGCGCCCGGTCTCGGTGGAGCCGGTGAAGGCGACCCCGGCAATGCGCGGATCGGCGACCAGCGCCGCGCCGAGACTCTCGCCCGGACCCGGCAGCAGATGCAGCACCTCGGGCGGAATACCCGCCTCGTGCATGAGCCGCACCGCGAAAGCCGCCATCAGCGGCGTTTGCTCGGCCGGTTTGGCGATTACCGCATTGCCGGCCGCCAGCGCCGCGGTCACCTGTTCGGTGAAGATCGCCAGGGGAAAGTTCCAGGGGCTGATGCAGGCGAACACGCCCCTGCCCGCCAGCGCGATGCTGTTGGCCTCGCCGGTCGGGCCCGGCAGCGCTTGCGGCGCGGCGAAATCGGCGCGCGCGCGGGCCGCGTAATAGCGCCCGTAATCGACCGCCTCGCGCAGCTCGGCGAGCGCGTCGGGCAGGGTCTTGCCGGCCTCGCGCACCGCCAGCGCCATGGCCTCGGCGCGGTGCGCCTCGAGCAGATCGCTCAGGCGCTCGAGGCAAGCGGCGCGTTGCTCGGCGGTCGTGCGCGACCAGTCCGGGGCCGCCGCGACGGCCGTGGCCAAGGCCCGCTCGACGGCCGCGCCGTCGGCCTCGATCGCCGCGCCGACCTGGCGCCGGTTGTCGCTTGGGTCGATGACGGGCTTGGAAGGGCCGGCGCATGGCTCGCCCGCCACTATGGGCGCGGCCTGCCAGCTTTGTTGCAGCGCCTCGTCGAGGCCGGCGTTGAGCGCCTCGAGCGCGAGCGGATCGCTCAGGTCCAACCCCGCGGCGTTGGTTCGCTCGGCGCCGTAGAGCGCGGCCGGCAGGGGAATCCGCGGATGGGGTTGGTAGGGCGCCGCGCCGACGGCCGCGACCGGATCGCCGATCACACTTTCGATGGGCGCTTCGTCGTCGGCGAGCCGATTGACGAACGAGGTGTTGGCGCCGTTCTCCAGGAGACGGCGGACTAGATAGGGCAGCAAATCCTCGTGGCTGCCGACCGGCGCGTAGACGCGGCACGCGACATCAATATCGTCCGCGGCGAGCACGCCGTCGTAGAGTGCCTGGCCCATGCCGTGCAGGCGTTGAAACTCGTAGCCGCGCCACTCTCCGGCCAAGGCAAGGATGCTCGCCAAGGCTTGCGCGTTGTGGGTCGCGAACTGGGGATAGAAGGCATCCCTAGCCTCGATCAGCAGGCGCGCGCAGGCGATGAAAGAGATATCGGTCGCGGCCTTGCGCGTGAACACCGGATAGCCCTCGAAGCCCCCTTCCTGGGCGCGTTTGATTTCCGCATCCCAGTAGGCGCCCTTGACCAAGCGGAGCGGGATGCGGCGTTTTTCCCGGCGTGCCAGCGCCCCAAGCCAGTCGATCACGGCGGGGGCGCGTTTCAGATAGGCCTGCACGACCATACCGAAGCCGTCCCAGCCCTGCCAGTCGGGGGCCCCGTACACCGCCTCGAACAGATCGAGCGAGGGCTCGAGCCGGTCGGCCTCCTCGGCATCGACCGTGAGCCCCACCCCGCACGACATCGCCTGTCGCGCCAGCGCGAGGAGCCGCGGGCCCAGCTCGGCGCGCACCCGCTCGCTCTGGGCCAACTCGTAACGCGGATAC
>JAUVWK010000495.1 GCA_030604165.1 Alphaproteobacteria bacterium
CAGGTAAAGCACCGCGTTGGCGACCTCCTCGGCCTCGCCCACCCGGCCCAGCGGGTGGCGCCCGCCAAGCTCCGCCAGACCGGCCGCCAAGTCGCCGAACGTCTCGGCGTAGCGTTCCACCATGGGCGTGCGGATATAGGCCGGATGGACCGAATTGACGCGGATTCCCCAACCCGCATTGGCGCATTCCAGGGCCACGCTCTTGGTGAACAGACGCACCGCGCCCTTGGTCGCACTGTAAGCGGCCATGGCGGGGTCGCCGGTGATGCCGAGCACCGACGACATGTTGACGATCGCGCCGCCGCCGGTCTCGCGCATCGGTGCAATCGCATATTTCGTGCCGAAGAAGACGCTGTCGAGGTTGACCGCTAGGATCTCGCGCCACTGTTCCGTGGTGGTCTCCTCGATGCCGGCCGCAAAGGCGAAGCCGGCATTGTTGACGAGCACGTCTATGCGGCCAAAGGCCGCGATGGTTTTGTCGATGACAGCTCGCCAATCCTCCTCGCGGGCCACGTCATGGCGCAGGAAAACCGCCGTGCCGCCGTGCGCAGCGATCGCCTCGACGCAGGCGCCGCCGCCCGCTTCGTCGATATCGGTGACGGCAATCTTGGCGCCCTCCTCGGCCAAGCGAAGCGCGACCGCCCGTCCGATCCCGGCCGCGGCGCCGGTTACGATGGCCGCTTTGCCTACGACCCTTCCACTCTTTGCCATCTGTCTCTCCTGTGTCGGGCGCGCCCGGAATCGACTCCTTCGGTGGGCATTACTATATTCGATGCGATACCCCGCCCTTCATCAAGGCCGTCATGGTGGAACAGTCCGGCGTCAAGCGCAAACTGGCCGCGATCCTCGCCGCCGACGTGGTCGGCTATAGCCGCCTGATGGGCGCGGACGAAGAGGGCACCCTCAAGACCCTGACCACCTACCGCGAGGCGATGGATGCCTTCATCGTGCGCCATGGCGGGCGCATCGTCGGCACCGCCGGCGACAGCGTGCTGGCCGAGTTCGCCAGCGCCATCGAGGCGGTGCGCTGCAGCATCGAGATCCAGCAGGAGCTCAAGGACCGCAACGGTGCATTGCCCGAAGAGCGCCGCATGGAATTCCGTATCGGCATCAACCTCGGCGACGTGATGATCGAGGGCGACGATCTCTATGGCGACGGCGTCAACGTCGCGGCGCGTCTGGAGGGAGTCGCCGAGCCCGGCGGGATCTGCATTTCCAACACGGTGTTCGATCAAGTGCGCGACCGTATTCCCCATGATTTCGAAGATCTCGGCGAGCATTCGGTCAAGAACATCACCCGACCCGTGCGGGTTTACCGCGTGCCGCTCTTGGAACGGGAGGCTGCCATGACAGGACCGGGCGCTTCGGACGATGCCGCGCTGGCGCTGCCCGACCGGCCCTCGATCGCTGTGTTGCCCTTGACGAATATGAGCAGCGACCCTGAGCAGGAGTATTTCTCGGACGGCATCACCGAAGACATCATCACCGAGCTGTCGCGCTTTCCCGACCTCTTCGTGATCGCGCGCAACTCGGTGTTCACCTACAAGGGCAACCCGGTGAAGGTGCAGGAGGTGGCCCAGGACTTGGGCGTGCGCTACGTGCTCGAGGGTAGCGTGCGCAAGGCCGGCCAACGCGTCCGGGTTACGGCGCAGCTCATAGACGCCGCCAGCGGCAGCCACGTTTGGGCCGAGCGTTACGACCGCGACCTCGAGGATATCTTTGCCGTTCAGGACGAGATTACCCGCACCATCGTCGGCGCACTGGTGGGCAAGCTCAACCAGACGGAGCGCGCTCGCGCCATGCGCAAGCCCACCGAAAATCTCGAGGCCTACGACCTTTATCTGCGTGGCTTCGAATTGTTCCTGCGCTTCACCGAAGCGGACAACGCGGCGGGTCGCGAGCTGCTCGAAAAGGCTGTGGAGCTCGACCCCGGTTATGCGCGCGTCTATGGCATGGCGGCCTGGAGCCACTTGACGGATTCCTTCATGGGATGGAGCTCGAATCCGGCTCAATCCTTGGCGCAAGCGGCCGAGCTGGCACAAAAGGCCTTGGCCATCGACCCCTCCGACAATCGCAGCCATTGGGTGATCGGCGCGGCGTCCCTCTATCAGGGGCAGCACGAACGGGCGCTGGCCGGCTACCAACGGGCGCTAGAGCTCAACCCCAATGACGCCGACGTGCTCGCCAATCTGGGCCTACCGCTCAACTATTTGAATCGCCCTGAGGAAGCGGAGCGCGCCATCAAGAAGGCGATGCGCCTCAATCCGCATTGTCCGTGGTGGTACTATTGGGTCCTGGGCTGGTCGCAGATCATGCTGGGCCGTGCCGAAGAGGCAATCGCCTCGGTCGAGCGGATCGGCAATCCCGTGCCGGCTTGTCGCCTGATCTCGATTAGGGCCTACATGCAGTTGGGCCGCGAGGCCGAAGCCCGGGCGGAGGTGGCCGAAGTTTTGAAAGCCGAGCCCGACTTTACGTTGCGCCACTGGCAGGCGACCCAGCCCTACAAAAACAAAGAGGATATGGCACCGGATCTCGAGTCTCTTCGCGCCGCCGGCCTCCCCGACTGAGGCGCGCAACTCCGACCGTATCGCACTCACATGGCTGCCAATCCAGCGCGGCGGCGCTATCATGGCGGTCGCCCAATCCAAATCGCCGCAACACGGGAGAAGCCAAATGCCGAGCGAGATGTTTGAAAAAGGCCTGAAGGTCCGCACCGAGGTTCTCGGCAAGAAATATGTCGACAAGGCCCTCGACAACGTCGACGACTTCAATCGCGACTTTCAGGAATTCCTCACCGAATATTGCTGGGGCGG
>JAUVWK010000139.1 GCA_030604165.1 Alphaproteobacteria bacterium
CACGGGCCGCCGAGGCACGGGCCGCCGAGACACGGGCCGCCGAGGCACGGGCCGCCGAGACACGGGCCGCCGAGGCTCGGGCCGCCGAAGCACGGGCAAACTCGAGACGGACCAACGCGAGACGGGCCGCGGGCACGCGGGCCAATGTGGCGCGTGTGGCGCGCGCCCGCGTGGCGCCACCGCCGGGCAACATGGCGGCCGTGTTCAGCGTGCCCAAGGGTGGCACGCTGATGAAGATCCTGACCGATCAAGGCATCGCGCCGGCCGAGGCGAACGCCGCGGTCCGTGGCCTGCGCAAAAGCTTCAACCCGCGCCGGCTGAAACCGGGGCAGCGTGTCCACCTCGTGTACAGCACGGATGCCGAGGGCCAGGCGCGGCTCGAGGCCATGAGTATCGAACTGAGCGACGCGCGCCACGTACAAGTCCGGCGCCACGCCAACGGCCACTTTGTCAGCCGGCGCGCCACCGAGCCGGTGCGAGCCGAGACGCCAAGCGAATCGTCCGGTGCGAGCCCGCGTTTCGTCGCCGAGGAGGCCGAACCGCGCGCCGCCGCGCAGCGCATCCGGGTGCGCCGCGGCGATACGCTGATGATCGTCTTGCGCCGCGAAGGCATCGACAGGCTCGAGGCCGACCGCGCCATTCGGGCGCTACGCAAGTTCTTCAACCCGCGCCGACTGCGCGCGGGTCAAGAGCTGGCGCTGTTCACCGGAACCGACTCCTCCAGCGCGGTCTCGCTCGAAGGCTTCAGCATCAAGCTTCGCGACTCCCGATACATCGAGGTCGTGCGCGCGGGCGAGCGCAGCTTTAAGGCGGCGCGGGTCTCGGAGCCGAGCTTCGCCGGCATGCTGGCGGACGACGCAAGCGTGCGCACAGCCAGCGCCAAGACCGAGCCCCTCACCGCCGACGACGCGTTCGACGAGGCCGCGGCCAATGACCAGCCGGGCCAGGCCATGGACGGTGCGATGGTCGCGGCGGCGGCACCGGCCGAGCTGCCGGCGCGCCTCCGGGCGCTGCGCCGCGACAGGCGGGCGGAAGCAAGGTCCGAAGAGGGCTGGGCGGCGGCGGCGCTGCTATCGGGCCGGCGCGCCGCCCCGGGCGGCCGCATGAGCAGCCACGAATGGGCCCGCGCACGGGCCTGGAACCGAGCGCCCGCGCGGCCAACCGCCAGCGGCATCGACCAGCTTGGCGAGCACCTTGGTGGCCTGGTGCATAAGGCGGTGGTCATCGGCAAGGGCGATACCCTGTTTGTGGCCCTGACGCGGGCGGGCACCGGCAAGCGCGACGCGGAAACCGCGATCGCCGCGTTCCGCAAGGTGCACAACCCGCGCCGGCTGCAAATCGGACAAACCCTGTCGTTGGCGTTCGAAACCGCGCCGGCGAACGGCACCGAGGACGACGCGCTGCTGCTGGCGCGGCTGTCGCTGGACGTGGCCCCCGACCGGGACATCTTGGTCGAGCGCGATAGCGACGGCACGTTCCGCTCCCGCGAGGTGGAACGCCCCTTGATCCGCTCGTTGCAAAAGGCCTCGGGCACGATCCAAACCAGCCTCTACGACGCCGCGATGGCGGCCGGGCTACCGATCGACGTGTTCATGGAAGCGGTCCATGTGTTCAGCTTCGATGTGGACTTCCAGCGCGAAATTCAGCCGGGCAACCGCTTCGAGGTGCTGTACGAGCGCCTCCACAACAATCGCGGCGAAACGGTCGAGCAAGGCCCGGTGCTCTATGCGGCGCTGCAGCTGGCGGGCAAGAAGCTCGAGCTGTACCGCTTTCAGCCCGAAAACGGGCCCGTGGACTATTTCGATCCCGAGGGGCAAAGCGTGCGCCGGGCCCTGATGCGCACGCCGATCGACGGCGCGCGACAGTCCTCGGGCTTCGGCATGCGCCGGCACCCCATTCTCGGCTACAACAAGATGCACCGGGGCCTCGATTTCGCCGCCCCCCGCGGCACGCCGGTGATGGCCGCGGGCGATGGCGTGATCGAGCGGATCGGCCGCTATGGCGCCTACGGCAAATATATCCGTATCCGGCACAGCGGTACTTATAAGACGGCCTACGCCCATCTCAGTGGCTATGCGCGCGGGATGAAGACCGGAAAACGGGTTCGCCAAGGCCAGGTGATCGGCCATGTCGGCACCACCGGCCGCTCCACCGGGCCGCATTTGCACTACGAAGTCTTGCGCGACGGCGGCCAGATCAATCCGCTCCGCCTCAGGTTGCCGACCGGCCAGCGCCTGACCAAGGCCGAGCTTGCCGCGTACAAGACCCAGGTTCGAAAATTGCGCGTCTTGTTCGCCGAAGTGCCCGAGGTGCAACGCGTCGCACGCCAATAGGCGCCGTGACGCGCCAGCCGATTTCAGAGCCTTAACAAGCTGAAGCCGCGCTGCTAATCGGTCTGGGCCCGGCCACTTGTCTCGGGCGCCGCCGCCTCGCGCGGCTCGGTGATCTCCACCAGCTCTTTCTGAGACAGCGTCTCGCGCGCGAGCAGCGCCCGCGCGCCCGCCTCGAGGACATCGCGTCGCGCCGTTAGGATTTCGCTCGCCCGCTCGTACGCCCCCTCGACCAGCGCGCGCACGGCGCAATCGATCTCGCGCGCCGTATCCTCGCTGTAGCGGCGTTCGCGGAACATGCCGGGCACCTCGCCCAGCAGCGGCGTAGGCTCGCTTTCGTAGCTCATCTGGCCGAGCCCTTCGTCCATGCCGAAGCGGGTCACCATGCTGCGCGCGATGTCGGTGGCCTTGGCCAGGTCATCGGCGGCGCCGGTGGAGATCTCGTCGAAACTGAGACGTTCCGCCGCGCGCCCGCCGAGCAGCACGGTCATCTTGTTTTTCAGCTCCTCGCGCGACATGAGAAAACGGTCCTCGGTCGGACGTTGAATGGTGTAGCCGAGCGCGCCGATGCCACGCGGAATGATCGAGACCTTGTGCACCGGATCGGTCCCCGGCAGCGACACCGCCACGAGGGCATGGCCCATTTCGTGATACGCCACCACCGCGCGCTCCTTCGGGATCAGCAGCCGATTGCGCTTTTCCAGGCCGGCGACGATACGCTCGACCGCGGCAGTGACGTCGTCCATGGTCACCGCCTTGGCTTTGCGCCGCGTCGCCAGCAGCGCCGCCTCGTTGACCAGGTTGGCCAAGTCCGCGCCGGTGAAACCGGGGGTCAGCGCGGCGATCTGCTCGGCATCGACGTCCGGGCCCAAGGTGATGCCTCGCAGGTGAATCCCGACGATTTGCACGCGGCCGATCTTGTCGGGCCGATCGACCAGGATCTGACGATCGAAGCGGCCGGCCCGGAGCAGCGCGGAATCGAGGATCTCGGGCCGGTTGGTCGCCGCCAGCAGAACGATGCCGGTGCTCGGGTCGAAGCCGTCCAACTCGGCCAGAAGCTGGTTCAGGGTCTGCTCCTTCTCGTCGTGACCGCCGCCGAGCGGTCCCATGCCGCGGGCGCGCCCGAGCGCGTCGAGCTCATCGATGAAGATGATGCAGGGCGCCTTGCGACGCGCCTGCACGAACAGGTCGCGAACCCGCGCGGCACCGACGCCGACGAACATCTCGACGAACTCCGAGCCGCTGATGGAAAAGAACGGCACCGCGGCCTCGCCGGCCACGGCGCGGGCCAGCAAGGTCTTGCCGGTGCCGGGCGGCCCGACCAGCAGAACCCCTTTCGGCAAACGGCCGCCGAGGCGTCCATAGCGCCTGGGATGGCGCAGGAACTCGATGATCTCCTTGAGCTCCTCCTTGGCTTCGTCCACGCCCGCGACGTCATCGAAAGTGACGTCGACCTGACGCTCCATATAGACCCGCGCCTTGCTTCGCCCGACTTCCATGTAGCCGCCGCCGAGACCCCCGGCGCGGCCGAACATGCGGCGGAACAGGAAATACCAGAGCCCGACGAAGAACAGCAGCGGCAGCACCCAGGAGAGCAGCGAACCGAAAAAGGTCTTCTCGGTATCGCCGGCGAACCGGATACCGCGCGCCAATAGCTGCTCGGCGATGTCAGGCTCGACCCTGTGAGTCACGAAATACTGGGCGCCGCCTTCGAGCGGTTCGCGGAGCTTGCCGCGAATGCGCTTCTCGGTGACGGTCACCTCCTCGATATTGTCGGATTCGACATGCGCCAGAAACTCGCTGTAGGCGAGTTGCTCGACCGGCTCCCTGGACAGCCAGAAATACTGCAGCAGCAGGATGGCGCCGATCGCCGCCACCACATACCAGAGATTAAAGCTGTGTTTTCGTTCCACCACCGTCTCCTGGCCCGGCGACTCTCCGCGGGCTGTCCGGACCGCACGCGGCTCGCTAAGCGGCGCTCAACACCGCTTCGGCGTCGCGGCCGTTGATGACCAGGCCGCCTTTGCCGACGGAAATCGCCACGCTCTCCCCTTCCTTGATCGCGCCTTCGAGAATCAGGCTGGCCAGCGGATTCTGCAATTGCCGCTGAATCACGCGTTTGAGCGGCCGGGCGCCGTAGACCGGGTCGTAGCCGGCCTCGCCCAGCCAGGAGAGCGCCGCCGCATCGAGTTCGAGCGCCACCTTGCGCTCTTCCAGCAGCTTGCCGAGGCGCGCCACTTGGATCGCGACGATTATGTCCATGTGGGCGCGCGACAAGCGATGGAACAAGATGACCTCGTCCAAACGGTTCAGGAACTCGGGCCTGAAGGTGGCCCGCACCACCTCCATCACGGGCTCGCGCACGGCGTCGGAATCCTGTCCGCCCGGCTGATTGGCGAGAATCTCGCCGCCGAGGTTGGAGGTCATGATGACGATCGTGTTGCGGAAATCCACCGTATGGCCCTGCCCGTCGGTCAGCCGCCCATCGTCGAGCACCTGAAGCAGCACGTTGAAGACATCGTTGTGCGCCTTCTCGACCTCGTCGAACAAGATCACCTGATAGGGCCGGCGCCGCACCGCCTCGGTGAGCGCGCCGCCTTCCTCATAGCCGACATAACCCGGTGGCGCCCCGATCAGCCGGGCGACGGCGTGCTTCTCCATATATTCCGACATGTCGACACGCACCATCGCCGCCTCGTCGTCGAACAGGAAGGCGGCCAGCGCCTTGGCCAACTCGGTTTTGCCGACGCCGGTCGGGCCCAGGAACAGGAACGAGCCGATCGGCCGGTCGCCATCCTGCAAGCCGGCGCGGGCGCGTCGCACCGCGTTGCTCACCGCCACCAGGGCCTCGTCCTGGCCGACCACGCGACGGCGCAGCTCGTCTTCCATGCGCAGCAGCTTCTCGCGCTCGCCGGCCAACATCTTCTCGACCGGCACGCCGGTCCAGCGCGACACCACCGAGGCGATGTCCTGTTCCACCACCGCCTCGTTGATCAAGCGCTCCGCGTCGTCGCGCTCGAGCTCGGCCAGCTTGCGCTCGAGCTCGGGGATGACGCCGTAGGCGAGCTCGCCGGCCCGCGCCAGGTCGCCTTTGCGTTGCACGATCGCCAACTCACCGCGCGCGCCGTCCAAGCGCTCCTTGAGCTTTTGGCCGCCGGCCAGCCGCTCCTTCTCGGCTCGCCACACCGCGGTCAAGTCGGCCGAGCGCTTATCCTGTTCGGTCAGCTCCTCCTCGAGTTTCCCCAGGCGCTCCGCGGACGCCGGGTCGTCTTCCTTCTTCAGCGCCTCGCGCTCGATCTTGAGCTGAATGATGCGCCGGTCGAGCTCGTCCAGCTCTTCCGGCTTGCTGTCGATTTCCATGCGCAGGCGACTCGCCGCCTCATCCATCAGGTCGATCGCCTTGTCGGGCAGAAAGCGATCGGCGATGTAGCGGTTGGACAAGGTCGCCGCCGCCACCAGCGCGCTGTCGGTGATGCGCACGCCGTGGTGAATCTCGTATTTCTCCTTCAAACCGCGCAGGATCGAGATGGTGTCCTCGACCGTGGGTTCGGCCACGAAGACCGGCTGAAAGCGCCGCGCCAGCGCGGCGTCCTTTTCGACGCGTTTGCGATATTCGTCGAGCGTGGTGGCGCCGACGCAGTGCAGCGCGCCGCGCGCCAGCGCCGGCTTGAGCAAGTTGGAGGCGTCCATTGCGCCCTCCGCGGCGCCGGCGCCAACCAAGGTGTGCATTTCGTCGATAAACAGCACGACCTCGCCCTCGGCCGCCGTGATTTCGGCGAGCACCGCCTTGAGCCGCTCTTCGAACTCGCCGCGAAATTTCGCCCCGGCCACCAGGGCCCCGAGATCGAGCGCGAGCAGGCGCTTTTCGTGCATCGATTCCGGCACATCGCCATTGACGATGCGCTGGGCGAGGCCTTCGACGATGGCGGTCTTGCCGACGCCGGGCTCGCCGATGATCACCGGGTTGTTCTTGGTCCGCCGGGAGAGCACCTGGATGGTACGGCGGATCTCATCGTCGCGGCCGATCACCGGATCGAGCTTGCCCTCGCGCGCCGCCTCCGTCAGGTCGCGGGCATATTTCTTGAGTGCGTCGTAGCTGTCCTCGGCGGTCGCGCTCTCGGCCTTGCGCCCCTTGCGCAGATCGTCGATCGCCCGACTGAGCGCTTGCGGCGTGGCGCCGGCCTCGTGCACGACTTGCGCGGCGGCCGAGCCGGTGGCGAGCGCGAGCGCCAACAACAAGCGCTCCACGGTGACGAAGCTGTCGCCGGCCTTCTTGGCGAGCTGTTCGGCGCTTTCGAAGAGGCGCGCGGTCTCGGGCGCGAGATATAACTGGCCCGCGCCGCCGCCCTCGACCGAGGGCAGCTTGGCCAACTCGGCCTCGACCGCCTTGAGCGCCGCATCCGGCCGCCCCCCCGCCGCCCGGATCAGGTTCGCCGCGAGCCCCTCCGCATCGTCGAGCAACACCTTGAGCAGGTGCGTCGGCGTGAATTGCTGGTGGCCGCTCCGCAATGCCAGCCCCTGCGCGGCCTGTACGAAGCCGCGCACCCGCTCGGTGAATTTCTCGAAATCCATCGCCTCCTACTCCGCTCAGCCACCCAGCCCCCATGAACCGGCTCAGCGCCGCATTCGGATCAAACCTAGGAAGCTTCGGGCACTGCTTTTCAGGCCTGCCGTCGCCTTACGGCCTCTATATGGGGAAGCGAGGCCGGCGCACAAGCCTTGACAGCGGCCGTCCAAAGCCCCACCCGAGGCCGATCGAGGCCGACCCGGGAGGCCG
>JAUVWK010000395.1 GCA_030604165.1 Alphaproteobacteria bacterium
GCGCGTCGACGAGGGCCGCGAGGCGCTGGCCCATCTGCAGATGCGCGAAAACGGAAAAACCCTTGCCGAATGCCACAGCCAGGCCGCTGCCGGCGCAGCCGTGTTCCGCTACTACGGCGCGGTCTGCGAGACGCAGCAGGGCGCGGTGACGCCGCCGCGCGGCGACTACCTCTCGCTCACCGTCTACGAGCCGTTCGGCGTGGTCGGCCTCATCACGCCTTGGAACTCGCCGCTGACGATGGACGCACAGAAACTGGCGCCCGCGCTGGCGGCGGGCAACGCGGTGCTGCTCAAGCCCTCCGAGGTGACGCCGGGCGTCGGCCTCGCGCTGGCTCGGCTGTGCCAGGAGGTCGGGATGCCACCCGGTGTCGTCAATGTGCTCACGGGCACTGGCGCGGAGACGGGAAACGCCATCGTCCGCCACCCGGATGTGCGCATGGTTTCATTCACCGGCGGCACGGCCACCGGCCGGGCGATCGCGCGCATCGCTGCCGAGAAGCTCATGCCCGTGGCGCTCGAACTTGGTGGAAAGTCTCCGCACATCGTCTTCGCCGACGCCGATTTGGAGGCGGCCGGGGCTGCGGTCGCCGGCGGTATCTTCGGCTCCATGGGCCAGTCCTGTGTCGCCGGCTCACGGCTATTTGTCGAACGCCGCGTATACGACCGCGTTGTCGAGGACGTGGTGCGGCGCGCCAAGGCCTACCGCATCGGCCCGCCCGAGGCCGCGGCCAGCGAGCTCGGCCCGCTCGCCTCCTTCGCGCAGCGCGAAACTGTCGCGGCCTATGTCCGGAGCGCGCGCGACGAGGGGGGGCGCATCCTCTGCGGCGGGGCCCGCCCCGCCGGCCCCGAAGACCTCGCGCGCGGCGCCTATTATCAGCCGACCGTGATCGCGGGCCTCGACGGCTCGGCGCGGGTCTGCCGGGAGGAGATTTTCGGCCCGGTGCTGGTCGCCCTCCCCTTCGACGACGAGGACGACCTGGTCGCGCAGGCCAACGACACTGCCTACGGCCTCGCCTGTGGCATCTGGAGCGCGGATTTCAAGCGGGCGTGGCGCGTGGCGCGGCGCATCGAGGCGGGCACTGTCTGGATCAACACCTACAAGGCGCTCTCGATCGCGAGCCCGTTCGGCGGAATCAAGGAGAGCGGCATCGGGCGCGAGAAGGGGCGGCAGGGCCTGCGCCTCTACCAGCAGCCCAAGTCCATCTACGTGGCTCTGTGAGGCGGCTATGCGTGAATTCAGGAGCATCGGATTTGTCGGGCTTGGTGCCATGGGCGAGCCCATGTGCCGCAATCTCGCTAATGGGCATGACGGCACGGTGATCGGCTTCGACCTGCGGCCCGAGCCCCTGACGCGCCTCGGCGAAGACGGCGTGCGCGCCATGCCGAGCCTCGCGGCACTCGCGGCCGAGGCCGACCTGATCCTGCTCTCTTTGCCCGGTGGCGACGAGGTGCGCGCGGTCTGCCTCGGCGAAGACGGGCTGATCGGGCTTTGCCGCGAGGGGCAAGTGGTGGTCGATACCAGCACCGCGCCGCCCGCGCTCAGCCGGGAGCTCCATGCCCGCTTCGCCGCGCGCGGCATCGCCTTCGCCGATGCCCCCATCGCGCGCATGCGGCAGGCCGCGATCGAGGGCAAGCTCAGTATCATGGTCGGCGGCGAGGCGGCGCTGTTCGGGCGTATAGAGCCGGTGCTGCGCCACATGGCGAGCGATGTAACCCATTGCGGCGACGTCGGCAGCGGGGAGATCTGCAAGATCCTCAACAACATGGTGCTGTTCGAGAATGTCATGGCGCTCTCGGAGGCACTGGCGATCGGCCGGCGCGCGGGGATGGACGGCACGGTGCTGTTCGAGACCATAGCCAAGAGCTCGGGCGATAGCTTCGCCCTGCGCAATCACGGCATGAAAGCGGTGCTGCCCGATGCGTTCCCGAAAGGCGCGTTCTCCGTGCGCTACGCGCTCAAGGATCTCGGCTATGCCCTGGAGCTGGCGGAGCAAGGCGCTCTCGAGGCGCGTGGCGCGGCGCTCGTCAAAGACCTCTTCGAGAGCGCGATCGAGACTGGCTGGGGCGAGCTCTACCACCCGGTCATCAAACGGGTGATCGATAGCGAATGAGCATCCGCCGCCGCCAGCTTCTGGCGCGCCGGGCATAAAAAATTGATTTGCTTGACATATCGGGCAGGGTGCCCCATATCCCGCCTATACGTTGTCTCGCGATTGCGCGAAGCGCCGCCGACCGGCGGCACCATATCCCGGGAACAATAAACAAAAAACTTCCCGCTCCGGCCGCGCCTGGGGCAGGGCGAACCGCCATGGCCCGGCCGCGTCGAGGACGCCGGCTGCGCCGCCCGGCATATAAGGATACCTAAGTGACCGATAGTCGATTCTCGGACCTCGGCTTGTCCGAACCGATCCAGCGTGCCTTGCACGCTCGAAACCATGTCATCCCGACGCCGATCCAGGCGCGGGCCATCCCCGACCTTCTCGCCGGCCGGGATATGCTGGGCATCGCCCAGACCGGCACCGGCAAGACGGCAGCCTTCGCGTTGCCCATTCTCCAGCAACTCTCCCGCCGGCGCGGCAGCGCCGGACCGCGCAGCCCGCGCGCTCTGATCCTGGCGCCGACGCGCGAGCTCGCGATCCAGATCGCCGACGAGTTCGGCGCCTACGGCAAGCATCTGCAGTTGCGCCAGACCGTGGTCTATGGCGGCGTCGGCCAAAAGCCGCAAGTCAACGCCTTGTCCCGCGGCGTCGATATCCTCACCGCCACGCCCGGCCGCCTGCTCGACCTCATGGGCCAGCGGCGGCTCGGGCTCGGAGCGGTCGAGTTCTTCGTTCTCGACGAGGCCGACCGCATGCTCGACATGGGCTTCGTGCGCGACGTGCGAAGGATCGTCGCGGCCATACCGAAGAGCCGCCAGTCGCTGCTGTTTTGCGCCACCATGCCGGCCGAAGTCGCGCGCCTCGCGGGCGAGATCCTAAGCGATCCGATCCGTGTCGAGGTGACGCCCCAGGCCACGCCGGTGGCGCGCGTCGAGCAAAGCATCTACCACGTCGCCGCCGCCGGCAAACGGGCCTTGCTCGCCCGCATCCTCGACGATCCCGCGCTGGCGCGGGTGCTCGTGTTCGCGCGCACCAAGCACCGCGCCAACCGCGTCGCCGAGCAGCTTGGCAAATGCGGCGTCGCCGCCGAGGCGATCCATGGCAACAAATCTCAAGGGGCCCGCCAGCGCGCCCTCAAGCGCTTCCGCGCCGGCGAGGCGCGGGTCCTGGTGGCGACCGATATCGCGGCCCGCGGCATCGACGTCGACGGCGTCACCCATGTCATCAATTACGAGCTTCCCAACGAACCGGAAAGCTATGTCCATCGCATCGGGCGCACGGCGCGGGCCGGCGCCGACGGGGTGGCGTTCTCGTTCTGCGACCCGGCCGAGCGCGGTTATCTACGCGACATCGA
>JAUVWK010000030.1 GCA_030604165.1 Alphaproteobacteria bacterium
AATACGACCGCTTCGACCTCAGGAGCGGACATTCGAAACGCTACGTCCGCTTTCCCGCGTTTGAAGTCTGCTTTGGGCTGAAGAGCAGACTCGATCCTACGGTAGGCCTAACTTCGGCTCCTGACCCAACTCGGACATTCCAATTGATGCATCGAATCGAATTTGCGCCTGGATTCAGCAATGACCGGTTAGCGGCCTAGTGGGCGCGCTGCGAGAGCCAAGCTCATTTGATGTCGAGCACGTGGGTGAGGCGCCACAGCTTGATCATTCCGTTAGTTTAGCTGCTGCATCCTCAAGGACCCTGATCGCCAATTCCTTCGCATCACTATCGAGCTTTCCAAGATCTATCGTCAGTTGGAGGCCGCCCTGTTCGTGACGAATGACCCGCCCTTCTTCCAAGAGGTCATCGTAAATACCGATCACCTTGTAGCTCTGCACCGGCCGAGGAATGCCTTTCAGCGTCAATGTGCTCTGTTGTTCAGCGTGGACTACGTCCTTGACCTGTGAATAAGTCTCACCCGCCAAGAGTATGCCACCCGCTTCGGCGCGTGTTTGAAGCCTCGCCGCCAAGTTTACTTCATTGCCCACGACCGTATAGTCCATGCGATCCTGGCTGCCGAAGTTTCCGACCGTGCAGTACCCGGTGTTGATACCGATGCGAAGTTCGAAGGTCCGATCGAGCCCGCGTTCCCACCAGTCCTCTTGTAACTCCCGCATGCGCAGCTGCATGGCGATGGCCATCCGAACGCAGGCAGTCGCGTCTTCTTTGACACCCTTGCTTTCGGGATCGCCGAAAAATGCCAGGATGGCGTCGCCGATGAACTTGTCGATGGTCGCCCCGTGGGCAAGCGCGATCTTCGACATCTCGGTTAGGTACTGGTTCAACAGGCTGGTCAGCTCCTCGGATTCGAGGCTGTCGGCGGTCGCCGTGAAATCGACTATATCGGAGAAAAAGACGGTGAGCTTCTTGCGCTTCGAGGCTACCTCGACATTCTGCTCGCCGGAAAAGATCGAGTCATAAACTTGCGGTGACACGAATTTGGCGAGCTTCCCGGACAGCGCCTCGAGCGTCGCCGTCTTTTCTGCCAGCGCCTCCTGGTGCCGCTTCAACTCTGTGATGTCGGTATAGACCGACGCGATCCCGCCGTCGGCGGTCTTACGCTCGTTAATTTGGAGCCAGCGGCCATCGGCGAAGTGCTGCTCGATCGACTCGCGCGGCTGCCGGCGCATCGCCTTGCGTTGTTCGATATAGGCCTCAAACTGCTCGTCGGCGATATCGGGAAACATCCGCTTCGCCTGGGCCGCGCTCATGATGTCCCAGAACAGCGCGCCCGGCCGGATCATGTCGGCCACGTCCGCGCCGGCGGCCTCAGCGAAATAGCCGCGATAGTTGCTATTGCAGACGATGATTCGGTCGTCTCGGTCGAACAGCACGATCCCCTCGGAGATCGATTCGAGCGCGTCAACCAGTTGCTGCTGTGCGCGCTCGGCGTGTTCCTGGGCGGTCTTGAGGCGCTGCTCGGCCAATTTGCGCGCGGTGATGTTGCGCACTGCGCCGATCAGCCGGACCGCCCGGCCGCCGTCGTCGCGGATGCAGATTCCGTGATCGGCGATCCAGATGCAATCGCCGGTCTTCCGTAGGATGCGGTATTCGCAGGTCAGTTTCTCCGCATCGCCCTTGAAGTGCTGGATCAGAGCGGCGCGATAGGCGGCGAAGTCGTCGGGGTGGACGCACTCTTTCCAGTCCTCGGCAGAGAGTTCACCCGCCGCCAGGCCGATGATCGCGTTGAGCTCTTTTGAAACGTCGAGCGCGTTGCTCTCGATATCCCAGTCGTAGAGGCGCTCGGTGGTCGCCTCCATCGCCAGGGCGTAACGACGCTCGCTCTCGCGCAGCGCATCTTCTGTCGAACCGGATTGGGGGGATGCCATAATCATCTCGTACCGCGTTCGCGGCTATTTCGCTGAGGCCCGGAAGCTCGCAGATTGACCCGAGGCAGACATTAATCGGTTTATCGGGTTCCGCACGGGTGTGAGGCGGACGCCGATTGCGGTTCGTCGATGTCGGGTTCCGTCGCGGCCGTTGCAGCCGTTAACATTAGCGTCGGTGAGCCTGCGGCAAACTCGATGGCGTTTAGTTCTTTGCGGCCGCTTTCTCCGCATCAACCTTCTCGGCGGCTTCCCTGTCGGCCGCCTCTTTGGCCAAGCGGAGGGCCCGCAGCCTCGCCACCTGTTCCGCTGTCTCCTGCCGCGCTTTTTCCTTTTTCTTCAGGACCTGCTTGTCCTTCTTCTGGGTTGCAGCGAACTGTTCCTCGGCCCTCAATTTTACTGACATCCGCATTTCGGTAATCCTCTGCTTTGGTTCGAGGTGTCACGGGCGGGTACTTTCATCCCGCCGCGCAGGCAGGTCGGCCCGCAGGCTGGTGCGCAAGGTCGGCGACAACCGGGCGTATCGCGCCGTTTATTTCATTGTTCGTCGTATTTACTGTTGCCGAAGGGATGACGGCGGATCGGTTCGTCCGCCTCCTTCAGTCCGTCAGGCGAACGTTGAAGGTCGCGTCGCCGACGGCGAGCGGCGACCGCCCCCAACGGGAGTTGGAGGCAGTGCCTTGCGCGGTTATTCGATTACGGACAGGTTCTCGGCGGAAGATTTGCCGTTCTGTCCGGGCTGAAGTTCATAGGAGACCTTCTGCCCTTCGCTAAGCGAATTCAGTCCGGCGTGCTCAACCGCCGAAATGTGGACGAAAGCGTCTTTTGAGCCGTCTTCCGGCTCGATGAACCCGAAACCCTTGGCCGGGTTGAACCACTTTACGGTACCAGTAGCCATAGTTATTTCCTCTAACAGGTGTCGTGGTTCCGCGCCTCACACCGTGTGACGGCACGGTTGGTTTAACGTCCACATTGTCAGGGGATAACTAAACTAATCGGCGTACCGGCCATTCAGATAGCACCAAACGAATGCAACACGTGTGCGGGATACATAGATAATATCCCGAAGAAGTCAATGACCCGCGAGGCCCGACGGGGATAGCCCGTGCATCGGTGCTAAGTTTGTTGCGAACGTTATTCTGTGAAGAGGCACTCAAATGTCCCATCTTGGCTACAAGCGGTAGTTCGGACAGGTCGCAAGCTGCGACCGCTTTGACCCCCAGAGCGGACATTCGAGACGCGACGTCTGCTTTCTGCCGATTTTCGTCCGCTCTACCTTCAGTAGGCGACATTCTGGACAAGGCTGGGAATGTCTCAAGTTGACCCAGAGCCGACCTCACCCGTCTACCCTGATGGACTCGAATCCCATATCAATGTCTCCTCTGCTAGCGCAGCAAGCTGATACAGCCTAACATCATCGTGACCGGTGATTGTTTCGAGGAGATGCGGAAGAAACACCGGCCTCGATGACAGGCGCGGAGCAACGAGCAATCTTCCTGACGCAGCAGGCGATCGCCATGAAATTTGCGGTAGACACGGGAGGCACGTTCACCGACCTGGTGGTACAGGGGGACAACAGTGATATCCGGCTGTACAAGTCGGCCACCACCCCGGACGACCCCGCTGCGGGTGTACTCGCTACGTTCGAACTGGCCGCGCGGGACATCGGTATAGACCGCGCAGAACTACTCGACCGGGGCGATATGTTCATTTACGGCACCACCCGTTCCACCAACGCGATCGTTACCGGCACGACAGCAAAGACCGCCTTTCTGACCACGGACGGTCATCCCGACATCTTGGTGATCCGCGAGGGTGGGAAGACCGAACCCTTTAATTTCACGATGCCCTATCCGAAACCGTACGTTCCGCGCTCGCTTACCTTCGAGGTGCCCGAACGCCTGGCGTATGACGGTGCGGTGGTCGAACCATTGGACGAGATGGTCGTCATCGCGCACATCCGGACGATCGAGAGAATGGGGGTGGAAGCAGTCGCCGTCTGCTTCCTGTGGTCCATGGTCAACCCCATTCACGAGCTGCGGGTGGCGCAGCTGCTGAAAGAGCATTTGCCGGGCGTTCCTTACACGCTATCTCACGTGCTCAATCCATCGCTGCGCGAATATCGGCGCGCTTCTTCAGCCTGTATCGACGCCTCGCTCAAGCCGCTCCTCGGTGCCCACCTCCGCGACCTTGAAAGCCGCCTGCGGGAGGCCGGTTTTCATGGCCGAGTTCTGATGATTACTTCGCAAGGCGGTGTGATGGAAGCCATGGACATGGCCAGAACGCCAATTCACTCGGTCAATTCTGGTCCGGCGATGGCGCCGGTCGCGGGCCGCTTCTACGCCGAGGCCGATGCCGCCTCGGATACGGTTGTCGTCACGGATACTGGCGGAACAACGTTTGACGTGAGCCTTGTCCGCAAGGGTCGAATCCCGTGGACCCGGGAAACCTGGATAGGCCAACCCTACCTGGGCGATATGACCGGCTTTCCGTCGGTCGACGTGAAAAGCATCGGCGCCGGCGGCGGTAGCATCGCCTGGGTTGACGAAGGCGGGCTTTTGCATGTCGGGCCACAGAGCGCTGGTGCCGTGCCAGGCCCCGTATGTTACGGGCAAGGTGGAATCGAGCCGACTGTGACAGACGCGGCGGTCGTAGTGGGCTATATCGATCCCGGCTACTTCTTGGGCGGCGCCATGGCGCTCGACAAAGAGGCAGTGGTTAATACGATCCGGACCAGGGTGGCGGAAAGACTCGACCTCATGGTCGAAGAGGCGGCAGCAGCAGTGCTGAATGTCATGTCGGAAAATATGGTCCATGCCATCGAGGACATTACGGTCAATCAAGGCATCGATCCCCGAAACGCTGTTCTGGTGGGCGGCGGTGGCGCCGCGGGGTTGAATGCGGCTGCTATCGCGAGGCGCCTAGGCTGCCGTCTGGCCGTCATTCCCGATGTCGCGGCCGCGTTGAGTGCGGCAGGCGCGTTGATGTCTGACCTGCGCGCGGAGTTCAGCACCACCCAATTCACCACAAGCGATGGGTTCGATTTCGATAGTATCAACGGTGTGCTCCAAATTCTCGAGGGCAAATGCCGCGAGTTTATCGAGGGTCCCGGCGCTGATTCAAAGGATCAAGCCATCGAGTTCACCGCAGAGGCGCGGTATCCTCACCAGATTTGGGAAATTGAGATACCGGTGCGCGATAGCCGTTTTTCCACCGAGGCGGATGTCGCTGAGCTCGTTGAAACGTTTCATGCAACCCACGACGATATGTTTGCAATTTCGGACCCAGGGTCGCCGATCGAGATTGTAAGCTGGCGAGCCAACGTACGTTGTGGCCTCAGAGACCGCGCGGCCGCGTGGTCAGTGGTGGAGTCGGACAGCGCTGCAAGCCCGCCACTTAGCAGGCGCTGTTACTTCTCGGATATCGGAACGGTTGATGCTCCGGTTCTGCGGCTGGAGTCGATGGCGCGAAACGTCGTTGTGGAAGGACCGGCGTTGATAGAATCCTCTTTCACCACCTTGGTCATCGAGCCAGGTGCCACAGCCGTGCGCAGAGCCACCGGCAGCTTGATCATCACGCCGGCTAGTTAACCGCGAAAATACGGTCGAATGTGATTGGAGGCGGACCGATGAAGGCGCCAGCAGAGCGAGCGAACAATAAGATCGTCCTAGACGGCGTTCAGCTTGCAATCATTAACAAGCGGCTTGAGACCATCTGCACCAAGATGGCGAACACGCTGCTGCGGACAGGCCGCTCGGGAGTCCTAAACAGCGCGCGCGACTTCTCATGCGTCATCGTAACCGCAGAAGACGAGCTGCTTTGCGTCAACGAGGTTCTGCCGATACATGTGTTGAGCGGTCCCGACATCATGTCGAGGACGATGAAGGAGTTTCACCCCAACCTTAAGCGGGGCGACGCCTACTTACACAACTCGCCATACCACGGCAATTCTCACCCGGCCGATCACACGATCCTTGTCCCCGTGATCGACGATGATGGTGTTCACCATTTCACGGTGCTGGCGAAGGCACATCAAGCGGATTGCGGCAACTCCATTCCAACGACCTATATGGCTAGCGCGCGGGATGTGTATCACGAAGGCGCGCTGATTTTTCCGGCCGTAAAGGTGCAGGAGAATTACAAGAACGTCGATGACATCATCCGTATGTGCCAGATGCGGTTCCGCGTGCCGGAGCAGTGGTGGGGCGACTTTTTGGCGACTCTGGGCTCAGCACGCATCGGCGAGCGGGAACTGCAGGTGCTGGCTGAGGATGTAGGCTGGGAGACGCTTCACACGTTTGCCCGCCAATGGTTCGATTACAGCGAACAGCGCATGAAGGCTGCGCTCCGCAAGATGCCGGCCGGTCGTTCCACGGCGACGACCAAGCATGATCCTTTTCCCGGTGCGCCTGACGGCATCCCGGTCAAAGTCACGGTGGACGTGAGCCCGGACAAACCCATGATTGAGGTGGACTTGAGGGACAATCCGGACACTTATCCCTGTGGCTTGAACCTGAGCGAGGCCTGCGCTCGCACTGCCGCTATGATTGGAGTTTTCAACAGCATCGACCCTACAGTGCCACCCAATGCGGGGAGTTCACGCCGGATACAAGTTCATCTACGTGAGGGTAGCTGCGTAGGCATCCCCCGACATCCGACGAGCTGTTCTGTCGCAACAACAAACTTGGCCGATCGCGTTGGCAACGCGACGGCGCGCGCCATCGCCGAGCTTGCCGAAGGCTACGGCATGGCAAGCACAGGCTGTATTCTGCCGCCCAGCACTGGCGTCATATCTGGCTGTGATCCGCGCACCGACAAGCTCTTTGTCAACCAGTTGTTCGTCGGTTGGGGTGGTGGCGCAGCCGCCCCTCATACCGATGCTTGGCTTTCCGTCGGCCACATCGGCAATTCCGGTTTGTCCTACCAGGACAGCATTGAACTTAATGAATTGCGCTTTCCGATACGCTTCAGACGGCGGCTATGCATTGTTGATTCGGGAGGTGCTGGACGCACGAAGGGCGGTGAAGGCTTCTACGTTGAATTCGGTCCAATTGATTGCGAAATGGCAGTCGCATACACGAGCGACGGAAATATCAACGCCCCCGAAGGAGTACGCGGAGGATTGTCAGGTGGCGCGGCGCGCCAATACACGCGCGACCTAGAGGGTAATCTTCAAGAGGTTGACGCCTGCACGCAGGTGGTACTGAACCCTCGGGAGAATATTGTGTCTATTTCCTGCGGCGGTGGTGGTTATGGCTCGCCGCTTGAGCGGGATGCCCGCCGCGTCGCGATGGACGTGCTCGAAGGCTGGGTTTCGGCGGAAAAGGCGCGGTCGCGCTACGGCGTCGTATTGAACGAAGACACCACCGTCGATGAGACTGCGACCAAGATCCTACGTCGCACGATAAAGAGCACACGAAGCGCCGCACCGAGTGATTGAGCTGCAGGGCGGAGGGGTAGCGGAGCGGCGCGCTTGCACCAAGGTATTCGAGCACCTCCCGAGCGGGTTACACGCGGCAGCTCCTTGAGACCATAGCCTTATCCAAGTTCGACCGGGAGCTGGATCGAGAGCGCCAGCGTGGACGACCACTGAGGCCGCCGTTTCCACCGACGCGATCGCCGCCGACGCAGCTTGACCCTATCCGCTCGGGCCACTTACAGTCTTTGAGTTGCAATCGATGTCGGAGTTGACGGCGGGCTTGCGTCCCGTCCGACGCTGCGGCGACGAAATTGTTCAACAGGCGCCATGGGAGGGAAGGCGGCGGGAGGCCAAGACACGACAATGCCATCGCGCGACAAGCGAAGCAGACGCGGCCATAGAGCCAGGTGACGGCGCTCCTGCAGCCGGGAGATGGACGAATAACCAGGAGAAAATCAGATGACTAGAGTCAAAACGATGGTCGCGCTCGCGGCCGCACTCGGATTGGCCGCGGTGGTCGCCACCGGCGCGCGCGCCGAGGATCAGAAACAATGGTGGCCGTTCTCGGCCGAAGACTGGAGTACAGGAAGCGCGCAGGCGATCGACTATGTTCCACTCCAAGAAAAAGCGTCGAAAAAGTGGCATTTGTGCGCCGTGGTGCCGCACCTGAAGGATAGTTGGTGGGTCGCCATCAATTATGGCGAGGTTATGGAGGCCCGGCGTCTCGGCGTCAAGCTCACGGTCTTCCAGGCCGGCGGCTACACCGAGCTGAACAAGCAGATTTCCCAGTATGACGACTGTGTCGCGCTGGGCGTCGACGCGATCTTGTCGTCGGTGATCTCCGAGGAAGGCTTGAACCGCAAGATCGAGGAAGGCCGCGACAAGGGGATCATCCAGGTCAGCGTCGGCAATCCCGTCTATCACGGTCCGGTTCATGGCAAGGTGTTCGCCGATCAGGAACTGATGGGATACATCTCCGGCAAGGCCATGGTCGATTATTACAGCAGTCGCGACGCCGTCCGCGCGGTCGCGTTCCCGGGCCCGCAAGGCTCCGGCTGGGCCGAATCCTTCGACCAGGGTTTTCAGAAGGCCATCGAGGGCAGCAACATCGATCTGCTGGAATCGAAATATGGCGATACGGGCAAGAGCGTGCAGATGAAACTGGTCGAGGACTCCCTGCAGGCCTATGACGAGATCGACCTGCTCTGGGGTGTCGCGGTAATGGCCGAGGTCGCGCCCGGCGCGATCGAAGAGGCCGGGCTCGCCGACCGGATCAAAGTGATGGCGACCTATGCCAATCAGGGCATGCTCGACGCCGTGACCAAGGGAGATGTGCTCGGGGCGGTAACTCAGTCGCCCGTAACCGAGGGCCGCATCGGCGTGGATCTCGCCGTCCGGATTCTGGAGGGCAAGGAGTTCATGAAAGAGGTGCATCCGGTGCCCGTGCCGATCACGCAGGAGAATATCAAGTCTCTGGATCTGACGCGGGCGTTTGCGCCGCGGGACTATCAGCCGGTCTACTCGGTGGACTGATCGCTCCATCGCCGCGTCCGATGGCTGAGACGCGATCGGCAGAGCGTGCACACGATGCGCCGGGCACCGCTGTGGTGCCCGGCGCATCCCCATTGCTCCTGGATCTCAAGGGCATCACCAAGCGCTTCCCCGGCGTGGTGGCCTTGGACAGCGTCGATTTCGAGCTGCGCCGGGGCGAGGTGCATGTCTTGTTCGGCGAAAACGGAGCCGGCAAGTCCACGCTCACCAATATTGTCGCCGGCACCTATCCGGCCGATCAGGGTCGCATCATCTTCGACGGCCGGCAGATTTCTCACCTGACCCCGCATCAGGCGCGCCTGGCCGGCATCAGCCCCGTGTTCCAGGAGTTCAGCCTAGCGCCTGATCTGACGGTCGAAGAAAACTTGTTCCTTGGGCGCGAGCACGCAGCGTGGGGCGTTCTGCACAAGCGCGAGATGCGCGCGAAGGCGCGCGCAGTGCTCGGCGACCTCGGCTTCGACCTGCGCGCCAACGCCCGCGTGGGCGGGCTGATGCGCGCTCAGCAGCAGATGACCGAAATCGCCAAGGCGCTGCTGCAAGACGTCAAGCTGCTCATTCTTGACGAGCCGACCGCCTCGCTCACCGAGCACGAGACGGAAAGGCTGTTCGCGCTGATCGACCGACTCAAGCGCGAGGGCGTCGGTATCATCTACGTGTCGCATCGCATCGGCGAGATCAAGCGCGTCGGCGACCGCGTCACCGTGCTGCGGGACGGCAAGAAAATCGGCACGGTCGATGCCGCGGCGATCGAGGAGATCCAGCTCGTCGAAATGATGACCGGGCGCAAGATCGACGTACTGTTTCCGACCATCGACTGCAAGCCGGGTCCGGTGCTCATCGAAGCGAGCCATTTGAGCACCGCGGACGGCCGCCTGGTCGATGTGAGCTTTACCGTGCGGGCCGGCGAGATCGTTGGCGTGGCGGGTCTGGTGGGCTGCGGCAAGTCAGAGCTCGCGCGGGCCGTGTTCGGCCTGGAAAAGCTCTCCGCCGGCGAGATCACGATTGAAGGTGCGCCTGTTCGCCGCCCCAAACCGTCCACCATGCTCAAGCGCGGCGTCTGCTATTTCCCCTCCGATCGGGTCGCCGAGGGCCTGGCGCTGCCGCGGCCGCTTCGCGAGAACGTCTCCGTTGCCGCGCTCGATCTGCCAAATTTTACTCGGCTGCGCTTCATTCGCCGTGCTCGAGAGCGGGCCGAGGTCAAAGCGATCGTCGAAACGCTACGGATTCGGCCGCCGCAAATCGAGCGGCCCGTGGATTTTCTCTCGGGCGGCAATCGCCAGAAGGTCATGCTCGCGCGCGGCTTGACCCGCGAGATTCGCATGTTCCTGTTCGATGAACCGACGGTCGGCATCGACGTCGGCGCGAAGACCGAAGTCTACCAGTTTATGAAGGAGCTCGCCGAGGGTGGCTCCGCGGTTCTTTTGATATCGTCCGAGCTGCCCGAGGTGTTGAACCTCTCGCACCGGGTCTACGTGATGCACCGCGGCCGCGTGGTAACGGAACTCAGCGGCGCGGAGATCACCGAGCAAGCCGTGCTGTCCTTGTTTTTCGACAAAAAGGGTTTTGGCGGCGGCGCGAAGCCCGCCGCGAGCGCCTGACCAAGGGAATCACATGGTCCAGAGTCAGGTCGATAGGCCGCTCGAAAGCCCGCTCTGGCGCCGGGTCGTACAGCGGTCGTTGTCATTCGGCGTGTTGCCGATTCTGCTGCTCGCCTTGTTCCTTTTCTTCGGACTCTATGAGCCGAAGTTCTGGCGCGCGGCCAATCTGATCAACGTCTTGAGAAACTCCTCCTACCTGATGATCATCTCGTCTGGCCAGATGCTGGTGCTGATCATCGGTGGCTTCGACCTCTCGGTCGGCGCGGTGGTGGCGCTCACCAGCGTCGCCGCCGCGTTGACCATGGCGAGCCTCTACGTCTCGATGCCCGAGTCCGCCTACCTAGTCATCGTGATCGGCGTCGTGGTGGCGCTCGTGGTCGGGTCCTTGGTCGGCGTCGTCAACGGACTCACAGTCGCCATCCTCAAGGTCAACCCGTTCATGGTCACGCTCGGCACCATGTCGATCGCGTTCGGCATCGCGCTTTACACCACCACTGGCGTGCCGGTGTACGGCATGCCTGATGAGTTCACCCGCGAGTTCGGCCGGCTCAGATGGTTCAACCTGCCGGTCTCGATCTACCTCACCGCCGGCATCCTGCTGGTGCTTTGGTGGGTGATGAACTGGACCAAGCTCGGGCGCTATATCTACGCCATCGGCGGTAATATCCACGCCGCGCGCGTCTCGGGCATTCCGACACTCGTCTACATCGTGGCCACCTACACCATGTGCTCGTTTCTCGCTGCGGTGACCGGGGTGTTGCTGACGGCGCGGGTCGGCTCGGGCGAGGCCACGCTGGGGCCGACGCTCATGTTAGAGAGCATCGCCGCGGCCGTGATCGGGGGCGTCAGCCTGCGCGGCGGGGTCGGGCGCATCGAGTTGGTGGCGCTCGGCGCGCTGTTTCTGGCACTCGTCACCAACGGCATGAACCTGATCCGGGTGGATAGCAAGATCCAGACCATCGTGGTCGGCGCGGTTTTGATCCTCGCCGTTGGGCTGGATCGGCTGAAGCTCGCAAGGCGGTAGCCGTGACCCTACGCACCATGGGCGGCGCAGCGGCACGCCGAGGCATCGTCCGTCTCGGCCTGGCCTTCATGGTTTCCTATGGCGCCCTGCCGATCATCATTGCCCTGATGTATCTCGGCTTCGGCTTGGTCGAGCCTCGTTTCCATTCGGGCGACAACGCGATCAATATCCTCAAGCAGGCGAGCTACCTGGCGATCCTTGCGACCGGCCAGATGCTTGCGCTCTTGACCCGCGGGTTCGATCTTTCAATCGGTCAAATGACCTCGATGGTCAGCGTTGCGAGCGCGCTGGTGATGATGGGCGTGCTAGCGCGCAACCCCGACGCGGTGGTGCTCGCCATTCTCGCGGCATGTGCCGTGGGACTCGCCGCCGGGCTTGCAACCGGCGCGGTCAACGGCCTCTGCGTCGCCGTGTTCCGCATCAATCCGTTCGTGGTCACACTCGGCATGCAGGGTATCGCCATGGGCTTCGCGACGACGATTTCCGATGGCTTCCCAGTGTTCAACCTGCCCATCGAATTCACCGAGGTGTTCAGCCGTTCGAGTTGGCTGGGCATCCCGGCACCGGTGGCCGTGTGCATTATCGTGCTCGCGGTCGCCTATATTGTGCTCAATCACAGCGTGCTCGGCCGCAGCTGGTATATCCTCGGCGGCAATCCGCGGGCGGCGCATATCGCGGGGCTTTCCAGCCGAGTGCACTTGGTCTCGGCCTATGTGATGTGTTCGCTGTTCGTTGCCGTCGGGGCCCTGCTGCTGACTGCGCGCACGGGCTCGGGCGAGCCCAATCTTGGCGGTGGCCTGATGCTACAAAGTATCGCCGCGGCGGTGATTGGCGGCGTTTCGCTGCGTGGCGGGGAGGGGCGCGTCATTCATGTCGTCTACGGCGCTCTGTTCGTGACTATCCTGTCGATCGGCATGAACTTCGTGCGTATCGACGGCTATATCCAGCAGATCGTGCTCGGTGTGGTTGTCGTCGCCGCGGTCTATCTGGACCTGTTGCGCACCCGAATTCGCTAACCAGCATCGCGGGCCCTAAGCGTTTTTTCAACAGAACGAAGACACGAGCGTAGCGAGGTTTGCATCCCCCGTCGTCGCACTTATTGACGTGTATCAACCGCGCGCTAATGCGGTATCCATTCGAATGGCGCCGGCCCACTCCCTCTCTCGGCCACCCATGGCAGTGTACGGTTGGGCTGGCCGGGAGTTACTCTCGGCTCATGGAGTCCGACGAAACTGGAACTCTCGCGCGCCTTCAATCCCTTCTAACTGAATTCATAGAACCAAAAATCTCTGAGCATCGAGGTCGTGTCGTCAAGCTCATGGGCGATGGCGCGCTGGTCGAATTTGCCAGCGTCATCGAAGCAGTCCAGTGCGCCTCCGATATTCAACCTGCATCCGTGCCGGCCTCGGTCCAGTGCGTCCCACCCGTAAGCATCGCGCAAAAGGCACACATGCGTCGCTCCTTTCCGACCGCGCATGGTAACACCCCGCGCGGCGCCCACGGAACGGCTGCGCCGATTTAGCGCACTTGCCGTGAACGGCGCCGGCCCGGCCTCGCTCAGGCCTGGGCGCCTTCCTTCAGCGATTCGGCCTTCAGCGATTTGGCCGCCGCCTGGATCGACGTGACGATGAAATGGTAGCCCGTGCAGCGGCAGAGGTTGCCCGCGATACCGTGGCGGATCTCCTCCTCCGTGGGGTCGGGATTGCGCTGCAAGAGCTGCAGCGCCGAGAGCACCATGCCGGGCGTGCAATAGCCGCATTGCAGGCCCTGGTTCGCGGCGAACGCCTCCTGGATCGGGTGCAGCGCCGCGGCGCTGGTGCTGAGACCCTCGATCGTGGTGACCGACTGCCCGTCGGCGTCGGCGGCGAGCACCGAGCACGACTTCGTGGTCCGCTCGTTCAGCATCACCGTGCAGGCGCCGCAAGTTCCGGTGCCGCAGCCGATATGCGTCCCGGTGAGACGAAGGTGCTCGCGCAGCATGTCGGCCAGGACCATGCGCGTGTCGACCTCGACCCGGTGGCTCTTGCCGTTGACCGTAAGCTCAATCGATTTTTTCATTGCTGATCCCTTTGCGGTCCGGCTATCGGGCGCCTGCCGCGGCGGTGCGCAGCGCGCGGCAGGCGAACACACGCGCCATCTCGCGGCGATAGTCGGCGTCGCCGCTAAGGTCGTTGGGGGCGTCGGCCGCGGCTTGGTGGGCCGCCGCGCCAATCGCGACCAAGGCCGCGTCGTCGAGGCCGCCTTGGAGATGGCCGCCGACATCGACCAGCACCGGGCCCGGGCCGACGCCGCCCAGCCCGACCCGTGCCGCCCGCCGGCCGGGCTCGACCACGGCCGCGGCGATCACGATCGCGTAGTTGCCCTCGACCCGGAGCAAGCGCTGATAGGAGGTGCCGGTACCGGCGGCGAGCTTCGGAATCGCGACCTCGGTCAGCACTTCGTTGGGCTCGAGCGCGGTCGTCATCAGGCCCCGGAAGAAATCCTTGGCCGCCACGGTGCGCTCGCCGCCCGCGCTCTGAAGCCG
>JAUVWK010000530.1 GCA_030604165.1 Alphaproteobacteria bacterium
AAGGAGGAGCGCCGCGGCATTCGCCTGGCGACCCACGCCCGGCTCGGCGCGCTCGGTGTCATCGCCATTTGGGTGACGGTGCAAAACTGGGACTCGGGCGCCGCCATGGTCGGCTATTTCCTGGCGATCTTGTTCGTCTTAGCCTTGCTCGGCGTGGCCCATTGGCGGCTCGCCGAATCGCGCTTCTCGCGGCCTTGGCACAAATATTCCGCCGTGCTGCTCGATATCTGCCTGCTAACTTTTGTCCTCGTCGTGCCCAACCCCTTCGCCGCCTATGCGCTGCCGCCGGCGCTGCTGCTGCATTAGCAAAACTTTCTTTATTTCTTCGTGCTCATGGGCAGCGTCGTGATGACCTATTCGCCGGCGCTGGTGCTCTGGTACGGTGTCGCCAGCGTGCTGGTCTGGAGCGGCGGCCATCTCTGGGTGTTGACGCAGCCCGAGACCCTGCCCTTGAGCGGGCTCGGCGACTTGGGCCCCGATCCGGCGGCCTGGATACCGGTGGTGCTCGACCCCAACTTCGTCAACATCAATGGCTGGATTACCCAGATCGTGGTGATGCTCCTGGTCGCGGCGATCATGGCGCTGGTGGTGCGCCGCGCGCGCCAGCTGGTGCGAATCCAGGCCGGCACCGAGCGCGAGCGCGCCAACCTGGCACGCTATTTCTCGCCCAATATGGTCGATGACCTGGCCCATACCGACCAACCGCTCGGCGCCGTGCGCCGCCAGAACATCGCCATCCTCTTCGCCGACATCGTGGGCTTCACGCGCATGTGCGAGACCCTGCCGCCCGAGGCCGCGATCGAGCTTTTGCGCGGTTTTCACAGCCGCATGGAGGCGGAGGTCTTCGGCCATGGCGGAACCCTCGACAAATATATCGGCGATGCCGTGATGGCGACCTTCGGCACGCCCGTCGCGGGGCCGGCGGACGCCACCAATGCGCTGCACTGCGCCCGCGCCATGCAGGCCGCCATTACCGCCTGGAACCGCGAGCGCGCGGCGCAAGGCGCGGCCCCGGTGCGGGCCGGAATCGGCCTCCATTACGGCCCCGTCGTGCTGGGCGATATCGGCGGCGAGCACCGGCTCGAGTTCGCCGTGATCGGCGATACGGTCAATGTCGCGAGCCGGCTCGAGCGCCTTACCCGATCCTTGAACGCCCAGGCGGTGCTCGGTGAGGAGCTGGTGGAGGCGATCAAGCAAGAGACGCCCGCCGCCGCCGCGCGCGAGCTCGCCGATCTGGTGCGTCAGCCCGCCCAGGAGATCCGGGGCCGCGAGGCGGCTATTACGGTCTGGACCCTGGGCCGGTCTGAACCCTAGGCCGGTCTGGACCCTAGGCCGGTCTGGACCCTGACGGCCCCTGAGGCGGTCCTTGGCGGCGCGGCTAAGAACGAGCGAAAAAAAGGGACCGGCTCAATGAGCCGGCCCGCAAGTTGAGCGAAGGTAAGGTCCGGGATATCGCTCTTTCCCGCTTGGGAAGAAACGATGGCAAGTGAACTATCGCCCGTCTAGGACAGGGCGTCTGTGACCAAAGTCACAACGCGCTCAAATCAGCCAAAACCACGAAACACGGCGGCTATTTCAGTGGCTAGACAGACTGGTCCGTACTAATATCGGGTTCCGACGGTGTATCCGCCGGTCACGGCAGGTCTTTTGGCGTCACAAAGGCCGCCAGCCGCGCGCAACCGCCCTGGAGCCCGCGCCATGAGCCGATCTCGGCCTCGAGCGTGGCCAGGGTGGCGGTGGGAAAGTCCTTGCGCAGCCGCGCCGCGTGTTTGCCTCCGCCGGGGCCGGCAAGCGCTGCCGCGAGCGCGTGAAGGCCCGGGTTATGGCCGATTAGCAAGACCGAGCGGTGGCGATCCGCGAGCGCGCGCAGGCAAGCCAACAGCGTGTCCACGCCGGCCAGATAAAGCACGGAGGGAGAGCCCACGGGCGCCGTCCCCAAGTCCGCGCCGTCGAGCAAGGCCAGCGTCTCCCGGGCGCGCAGCGCCGGTGAGCACAAGACCAGGGCGGGCCGGATTCGCTGCGCCGCCATGTGCGCCCCCAGCGCCTGCGCCGCGGCCCTGCCTGCTTTCGACAGCGGGCGCGCGGCATCGTCGGCCGAGGCGCTCCGCCGGCCGGCTTCGGCGTGGCGCAGAAGGTACAAGGTCTTGATCGCCTAGTGCCCCCTATCCTGATGCCGTGGCGCGCTGGGCGCCGGTTGAATTCTGCTCGGGCCCCGCCCAAAATCGGCGCGCCCGCCATCGACGTGGCGCCAAGGGAGGACATAATGGGCCAAGACCGCGCCCCCGAAAACCCTTACGAAGCCGGGCTCGACCGCAACGAAGCCAACCACGTTCCGCTTTCGCCGCTCGGCTTCCTGCCCCGCGCCGCGCGAGTCTTTCCGGAGCGCATCGCCTACATCCATGGCGAGCGCCGCGTGCCCTACTGGACATTTTATGGGCGTTGCCGGCAGCTCGCCGCGGCGCTGGCCGAGCGCGGTATCGGCATCGGCGACACGGTCGCCATCCTCTCGCCCAACACGCCGGCGATGCTGGAGGCCCATTACGGCGTGCCCATGACCGGCGCCGTTTTGAA
>JAUVWK010000317.1 GCA_030604165.1 Alphaproteobacteria bacterium
GTCACCTTCCCGTTGATGGCGCCGATCACGCTGGGCGCGTTGGTGATTCGCTTGATCGAATCCTCGAAACTGATGGATACGATCTACGCGCTGACCTCCGGCGGGCCGGGCTCCGCGACCGAGACGACGAGTTACTTGCTTTATATCCGCGGTCTTCGCGAGTTTCAGATCGGCTACACGGCGTCGCTTTCGATGGTCTATCTGCTCATCATGATCGTCGCCCTCGCCGTCTTCGCCAAACTGATGAGCCGCGTCATGATCGGCCGCGGCGAGGCGCGGCCATGAACGGGGCGATGGTCAACCTCTATAGCGGCCTCAAATACGGGGCGCTGATCCTGTGGTCGGTTTTTGTCATCGCCCCGTTTCTGTGGGCGCTATCGACCTCGTTCAAGTCGGACAATGGCGTGACCGGCGGCGCCACCTATATCCCCTTCCTCGAATATGAGCCGTCGTTGGAAGGCTGGTCGGCCCTATTCCGCGACACCAGCTCGGGCGGCATCAGCATGCAGGGCCCCTATCTCTCGAGCCTGGTGGTGAGCCTGGTGTCGAGCGGCATCGCGCTGTTTCTCGGCACGCTCGCGGCCTACGGCCTGTCGCGCTTCACCTTTCGCGCCGGGCCGTTGGGCAACAACGACATCACCTTCTTCTTTATCTCTCAGCGCATCATGCCGCCCGCGATCTTGGCCATCCCCTACTTTCTGCTGCTGCGCTTCACCGGCTTGCTGGATACCCATGTCGGGCTCATCCTCGTCTACGTCGCCATGCTGCTGCCGATCGTCGTCTGGGTCATGGTGGATTTCTTCAACACCGTTCCCATCGAATTGGACGAGGCCGCCCTGATCGACGGCTGCAACCCGATTCAGGCGTTCTATCGGATCATCTTGCCCAACTGCGCGCCGGGTCTCGTGGTCGCGGCGCTGCTTTGCATTATTTTTTCGTGGAGTGATTTCTTCTTCGCCATGACCCTGAGCTTCGCCAAGGTTCAGTTGCTGCCGCCGACAATCGTCATTCTGAACTCGAACAAGGTGCCGTGGTGGAGCCTGAGCGCCTCGGCGCTGGTTTCGGTCCTGCCCCTGGTCATTATCGCCTTTGTCCTCGAGCGCTATCTGGCGCGGGGCAATCTGGCGGGTGTCATTCGAGAATAGGGACCGCGCCGTGGCCGAAGTCCGCATCGAGAATATTTGCAAGAAGTTTGGCTCCGTGCTGGCGCTGGACGACATCAACCTGACCATCCACGACAATGAGTTCGTCGTGCTGGTCGGCCCCTCCGGCAGCGGCAAATCGACCCTGCTTCGCATTATCGCGGGCCTCGAAAAGCAAGCCGCCGGCAGCGTCACCATCGATGGCAAGCAGATGGACGGCATCGCGCCCAAGGACCGGGACGTGGCCATGGTGTTCCAAAGTCACGCGCTCTATCCGCACATGAACGTTTACGACAATCTGGCGTTCAACCAGCGCATTCGCGGCGTGCCGCGCAAGCAGGTGGACCGCAAGGTACGCGAGGTCGCCGAGCGCCTCGAGATCACCGAGCTGATGAAACGACGGCCGCGCCAGATGTCGGGCGGCCAACGCCAGCGGGTCGCCATCGGCCGCGCCCTGGTGCGGGATCCGCAGATCTTTCTGTTCGACGAGCCGCTCTCGAACCTCGACGCGGAGCTGCGCGTGCGCCTTAGGACCGAGATCAAGCGGCTGCACCAGGAGCTGCGGCGGACCTCGGTCTATGTCACGCACGACCAGGTCGAGGCCATGACGCTGGCCGACCGGGTGGTGGTTTTGCGCGACGGCCGCGCCGAGCAGATCGGCGATCCGGACGAGCTCTATCAACGGCCGGCGAACGTGTTCGTCGCCGGATTCATCGGCTCGCCGGCGATGAACCTGTTTCCGGGCCAGGCGTCGAACAACACCGTGACAATCGGCGGCAGCGAGACGATAACGCTGGAGACGGAGCGCAGCGGCCCGGTGACGGTGGGAATTCGCCCCGAAGACCTTTTGCTCGAGCGGGGCGAAGCGCGCGGCACCTTCAAGGCGCGCGTGACCCTGATCGAGCCCATGGGGGCGGATACGCTGATTTTCTGCGTCGCCGGCGACAGCCAGGAACTTTCCATCCGCGTGCCGCGCTATGTTCGGGTGCGCGACGGCGAGACCGTGGCGCTGCGGCCGCGCGAGGGCGCGGTGCATCTGTTCGACCCGGAGAGCGGGCGGCGACTGAACTGACCACGAGACGAACGGGAGGCGACGATGAAGGCAGCGGTGCTACATGATTTTGACGAAAGCCTGACGAAAGCGGACTTCGTCAGCTATGAGAACGTGCCCGATCCCAAGATCGTCAAGCCGACCGACGTGATCGTGCGGGTCGGCGGCGCCGGCGTTTGCCGCACCGACCTGCACATCGTCGAGGGGGTGTGGCGCGGCTATGTCGATACCGCGTTTCCCCACATCATGGGCCACGAAAACGCGGGCTGGGTCGAGGAGATCGGCGTCGGCGTCGAGAGCGTGGCGGTGGGCGATCCGGTGATCTGTCATCCCCTGGTGACCAGCGGCCATTGCCTCGCCTGCCGGCGTGGCGAGGACATGCACGCGGAAGGGAGCAGCTTTCCCGGCATCAACGCGGATGGTGGCTACGCGGAGCATCTGCTGACCGGCGAGCGCTCGCTCATCAGGTTGCCGCAAAGCCTCGCGCCAAAAGACGTCGCGCCCTATACGGACGCGGGTCTCACGGCCTATCGCGCCGCGAAAAAGGCGGCGCAGCATCTGCGTCCGGGCGAGTTCGCGGTGCTTATCGGCGCCGGCGGATTGGGTCATATCGGCATCCAGGTGCTGGGCGCCTTGTGCGCGGTCGAGATGATCGTGCTGGATAAGTCGGACCTCGCCTTGGGACTGGCCGAAGAGAGCGGCGCGCATCACACCATCAAGGCCGATGGCGGCGAGGTCGACGCCGTGCTCGCGCTCACCGACGGCCTCGGCGCCGAGGCGGTAATCGATTTCGTCGGCGAGGGCAACTCGATCGAGAACGGTCTCGCGATGACGCGGAACGCCGGCTACTACTACATCGTCGGCTATGGCGGCCGCATTCAGATCCCGGCGATCGACATGATCATCACGGAGAAGACCATCGTCGGCAATCTGGTCGGCACCTATGCGGAGCTGGTTGAGCTCATGGCGCTGGCCGACCGCGGGATCGTCAAACTGGCGACCAAGGAATACAAGCTCGCAGACGCCAACCAGGCGCTGCACGACCTACACAACGGCACGGTCAGAGGCCGCGCCGTCCTCCGCCCCTGAGCGCGGCGCGGTAGCGCGCGATCGCCACCTCGAGGCCCGAGCGTGGGCTGCTCAGGATCGGGATCTCGATGTCGCCGCAGTCGGCCAAGGCCGGAGCCATCGAAGCCTGCGCCAGGACGATGACGTCGGCGTCCCGCGCCGCGTTGTGCAGGCCATCGACGACGATCCGCAAATAGCCTTCGGTATCGCCTGCGACGAACTTCGCCCGCGCTTCCTCGAAGACAAGGGGCGAAAGCTCGATAGCGCGCCCCGCCTGCCGCGCGACGTCGGCAAGCAGGTCCATGGTGGGCCCGAGCGTCGTGGACAGCGTGGCCGCAACCGCGATGCGCGTGCCGATGCGCACGGCCTCCGCGGCCATGGGCCGATCGATCCGCAGCACCGGGATCGCCGCGTCCAAGGCCGCATCCTCGGCGCCAGGGCCGACCGTCGAGCAGGTACAAAGAACCACGCCGGCGCCCTGCCCGGCCTCGGCCAGCAAGGCCTCCGCCGTGCGCCGCCTGATCGCGGCGGTCAGCTCGCCCGCGGCGAGCGCGTCGGCCAGCAGTTGATCGTGGAGCACGTGGCGCACCGGGATCTCGGGCGCCAGCTCGGACAACAGCGCATCGAAGGTGTCGATCAGGGCCGGCACGGTGTGAACCAGGGTCAAGACCGGTGCCTCGTCGCCCGCCACGCCTTGCATCATCGGACTATGCGCCCCGCGCCATTCTGATCAGCCTCGACGCACCATGTTACACCGACTCATGGCCGGCCCAAAGCGGGTGTGGCAAAAGCAACGCACACGAGCGCGCAATTCAAGCAAAGCAAAGGGAATTCCGCTAAGATGGGCGAAACATGTGTTGGGATGGCGCGGAGACCGAGGTTGTCCGCCGGCCGCTTTCACCTCGGAGACGATGTCCGGATTCAGCCACGGCAACAACTCCCTTGAATTCCGTTCGACAAGCGAGTCGGCCCGCCTACCCGGCCCTGTCGAACAC
>JAUVWK010000367.1 GCA_030604165.1 Alphaproteobacteria bacterium
ACGACAAGGCGGCTGCCCAGCGCCGGATTTTCCAGCAACGCGAAACGCCGCCACGATAACCAAACCTGTTTCAATTGCAGCACGTGCTGCTTCGCGCGGGCGACCGCCGCCGGCGTTGTTTGCCGGGCGGCGAGCGCGCGCGCCTCAATCGCGAGATTGTCGCCGGCATCGGCCGCAAGAGCCCACCACAGATAGGCCTCGGCGCCGTCGCGCGGCACGCCCTCGCCTTCGGCATACATCATGCCAAGGCGCAACTGCGCCTCGACCTGGCCCTTCTCGGCCGCCCTGCGGATGAAATCCGCGGCGCGCTCCGGCTGGCGTGGAAAACCGTGGCCCAAGCGGTAGTATTCGCCGACCGCGAACTGCTCGTAGACGTAGCCGCCGATGGCGTCTCGCTCCATGCGCGCCAAGCTGTCGCGCGCCGCGGGATCGTCCGGGTCGAGCTCGGGCATGGCAGCCGCGAGGGCCTCGTCGATGCGCCGGCCAAGGTCTTCCAGCGTTGTCGGGGGGGCGATATTTTGCCGGGGTTGCGCGGCCTCCTGAGGGCTCGCCGGGCCGGCGGCAAAGCTCAACCCAAGCGCGAGCGCGAAGGCGATGGCCGCGCCGAGGCGCGCGTGACGGGCCGCCGTTGCCGGCATCCCGCTCAGCCGCCGCCCCGGCCGTAGAGCACGACAGGAACGGTCTTGAACAAAATCTCAACGTCGAACCAGAGGGTGCGATGCCCGATGTAATAGATGTCGAGAATCGCCTGTTCGTCGAAGTTGGTCTGGCTGCGGGCGACCACTTGCCACAGGCCGGTCATGCCCGGCTTGGCCTCGAGCCGCCGCTTGTGCCACGCGGCATAGCGTTTGTACTCATAGGGCGGCGATGGCCGCGGGCCGACCAGGCTCATTTCGCCCTTCAGCACGTTTATCAGCTGCGGCAATTCGTCGAGGCTGGATTTGCGCATGAACCAGCCGACCCCGGTGATGGCGTCGGCCGGCAGCGATTTGGTGAAATCCTTGTCCAGGTTCGTGTCGGCGAAGAGGCGGTCCATGCTGGCGCTCATCTCGCGGTCGATGTCGGCCTCGCGCTGACGCATGGAGCGAAACTTGTACATGCTGAAGACCCGACCGGCGCGGCCTTGGACCCGTTCGCTCAGATAAAGGACCGGGCCGCGCGAGCCCAGCTTGACGGCGATGGCGAGCAGCATGAAGAGCGGCGCGGCGAGGGCCAGAAAGAGCGTCGCGCCGGCGATATCCATCGCCCGCTTGAGCAGCGTGTCGAGCGGTGTCCAACTGCCCAGCTCGATGGTCGCCACGGTATAGGGGCCGATGGCGCGGCTCTTGTAGCGCTGGCGCACGATGCCGAAGGAATCGTTGTAGACATACCCGACCACCGGCAGCGCGGCGACGCGGTCCACCGCGTCGAGGATTTCGCCGACCGGCCTGTCGTCCATCACCACGATCGCAGCATCCGGGCCCGCCAGCGTGATCGCGTCGTCGAGCGCCGCCAGCGTGCCGACGATCTCGTCGTCCGGTAGCCCGGCGTTGCCGTCGTCGTCGGCCGCGACGATGTAGCCGAGAAAGTGCGTGCGCTTCGAGTCGCCTTTGAGGGCGTCGGCGATGAGGCGCGCGCGCGGCGAGCTGCCGATCACCACGTAGCTCGAGGCCGGCCCCGAGCCGAGCAGGCGCAGCAACACCGTGAAGCCCAATCGAAAGACGAAATTGAGGGCGACGACGGCGGCGAACATGATCAGCAGGTCGTCGGGCCGGGGCCGCGAGCCGAGGCCTTGGGCGATGAAGGCGACGACGGCGAAGATAATGAAGATCGTGACGTAGGAGCGCAGCAGCGCGGCAAACTGCGGCCCGAAGGTCCGATAGATCTCGCCGTGCCGCCAATAGAGCGAGTTCTCCCGGAAGATGACCGGCTGGAGCACGGCGATGACCAGGCCATAGGCCACCGAGACCGAGTGGAAGGAATACCACACCGGCAGGCCGATCGCGGCCAGGTCCAGCAGCATCAGAAGCACCCGAAAGGGCGCGTCGAACCGCGTCATGCGGGCGGCTCAGTCGAGCTGGCGGCGAAAATAATCGATGCTCTCCTTGAGCCCGTCCTCGAGGCCAACCGTGGGCTCCCAGCCGAGCAGCGCCCGCGCCTTGGAAATGTCCGGCCGGCGCTGACACGGATCGTCTTCGGGCCGCGGCCGGTAGACGATTTTCGAGCGGCCGCCGATCAGGCGCAGCACTGCTTCGGCGAGTTCGATGATCGTGATCTCCTGCGGGTTGCCCAAATTGATGGGGCCGCGCTCGTCGTCCTGGTCCATCAAGGCGAGCAGGCCGTCCACCATGTCCTCGACATAGCAGAACGCGCGCGTCTGCTCGCCGCGGCCGAACACGGTAAGGTCGTTGCCGCGCAACGCCTGGACGATGAAGTTGCTCACTACCCGGCCGTCATTGATCGCCATGCGGGGGCCGTAGGTGTTGAAGATCCGCGCCACCCTGATCTCCAGGCCGTGCTGACGGTGGTAGTCGAAAAACAGCGTTTCCGCGCAGCGCTTGCCTTCGTCGTAACAGGCGCGCGGGCCGATCGGGTTGACGTTGCCGAGATAGCTTTCGCTCTGCGGGTTGACTTGCGGGTCGCCATACACTTCCGAGGTCGAGGCCTGCAGGATGCGGGCGCCACGCCGCTTGGCCAGGCCGAGCATGTTGATCGCGCCCTGCACGGAGGTCTTCACGGTGGCGACCGGGTCATTCTGGTAATGCACGGGCGAAGCCGGACAGGCGAGGTTGAAGATGCGGCCGGTCTCGACAAAAAGCGGGAAGGCGACGTCGTGCCGCAAGACCTCGAAGTGCGCCTCCTTGAGCAGATGATGGATGTTGCGCTTGGCGCCGGTATAGAAATTATCGACACAGATCACCTCTTTGCCGGCGCCGAGCAAGCGCTCGCACAAATGTGAGCCGATAAAGCCGGCGCCGCCCGTCACGACGACGGGAAACTCATTAAGCATTGGTTTCGCTCCTGGATTCGATCGTGTGGCTCGGATAGCGCCTTGCGCCGTGGCGCCCAAGGGCGGTACGGTCCCGTCCCGATTCGTTCCGCCAGATAGCGGTGAGCCGCCAGCCAGTGCGTGGTGGCCCGGCCTCGGCCCAGATGAAGATCTCCGATATCCGCAACAGCGTCCTGCTTTGGATCGTCGCGCTATACATGGTGCTGTCGGCCGGCTTCATGCAGCTGCGCCTGCCGCCGACCTCGGGCACGGGTGTGCCGATCGGCGAGGTGGCGCTGCTCCTGGCGCTGGCGACCATCAATCACGGCCGCGTTCTGCCGCAGTTCGCCCGCTCGGTATTCATCGCGCCGTTTCTGCTTTGGTGGCTTTACGGCTTCGGGCGCGTCGCGCTCAGCGTGCCCGAATACGGCTTCTGGGCGCTGCGCGACGCCACCCATGTCATCGAATCGCTGTTTCTCTATGTCGGCTTCGCCGTCGCCACCGAGCCCAGCGCGATCGAGCGCTTCTACCGCTGGCTGCCGATGATCCTGCTGGCCTGCGCGGCCTATGCGCTGGGCTTCCCGTTCAGGGAAACACTGCAAAGCTTTTCGCCCTCGGTCACCGCGGCCGCCGGCTATGAGAGCGCGATCCTGTTCAACTATGTCAGCTACTACGTCGTGGCCCTGCTCGGTGTGGCGTATTTGCTGCTGTTCCGGCCGCAACGCTCG
>JAUVWK010000009.1 GCA_030604165.1 Alphaproteobacteria bacterium
CTCTTGTTTGCCCCCTGTTGGCCCGACACCGAAACGGGTCCTACGGCGCTGACACGCTTCCTCTAACCCTTTGAAAAATTGGGGCGAGCGAGGGGAATTGAACCCCCGACCCCCAGATCCACAATCTGGTGCTCTAACCGACTGAGCTACGCCCGCCACGGGTGCCGCAAGAGGTACGGACCGTGGATTAATGTATGGGGAGAGGCCCGCAGTCAAGCAAGGGCCGTGGGCGGACGCCGCGGCGCCGGTCTCGCCTCAACCGCGGCTCGCCAGGAAGGTGCGGATGCGCACCATGGCCTCTTGGATCTCGCTCGTGCTCGCGGCGTAGGAAAACCTCAGATAGCCCTCGCCATAGTCGCCGAAACTGGTGCCGGCGATGGTCGCCACGCCGGCCTCTTCCAGCAGGCCGTCCTGCAGCGCGCGCGCGCTCATACCGGTGCCCGCGATGTTGGGCATGGCGTAAAACGCCCCGGCCGGCTCCACGCAGCGGAACCCGGCGATCCGGTTCAGCTCCCGCAGAATAATCTTGCGCCGCTCGTCGAAGGCCCGGCGCATGACTTCGACAGAATCCTGCGGCCCTTGCAGCGCCTCGAGCGCCGCGTATTGCGTCGCGGCGTTGACGCAGGAATGGCAGTTGACCGCGAGCCTGGTCGCCTGTTCGGCGAGCGGCTTGGGCCATACCGCATAGCCGATGCGCCAGCCGGTCATGGCGTAGGTCTTGCTCCAGCCGTCCAGCAAGATAACGCGATCGCGGAGCGCCTCGTAGCCGAGCAGGCTGACATGCTCACGCCCGTCATAAAGCAGCCGGCTGTAGATCTCATCGCTCATCACCGCCACCTGCGGGTGCGCCTCGAGGCCGGCGACGAGCCGATCGAACTCGGCGCGCGGCACCACGCCGCCGGTCGGGTTCGCCGGACTGTTGAGCATGATCAAGCGCGTTGCCGGCGTGATCTTGGCCAGCACCTCCTCGGCGCTGAACGAAAAGTCGGTTTCCTCATAGAGGGGTATCGGCACGGCCTTGGCGCCGGAGAATTCGATCGCCGACTGGTAGATTGGAAAACCCGGATTGGGGTAAAGGATCTCCGCGCCGGGCTCGCCAAACATGAGGGCGGCGAAAAACATGGTGACCTTGCCGCCGGGCACGATCACCACGTCGTCCGGGTCCACCTCGACACCCCGGTGCTCGCGGATATCCGCCGCGACCGCCTGACGCAGGGCTGGAATGCCGTTGGCCGGAGTATAGCCGTGATGGCCGTCGGCCAGCGCCTTTCGCCCCGCCTCCACGATGTGTTCGGGCGTGCGGAAATCGGGCTGGCCGATGCCGAGGTTGATGACCTGGCGACCCTCGGCCTCGAGCGCCTTGGCCCGCGCCAGCACCTCGAAGGCCGTTTCGGTGCCGAGCCGCGACATCCGTTCCGCCAGTTGCACGCTCGATCCTCCTGGTCTCTTGCGCGGCGCGCACTATGCCATCAAACCCCATGCGCACCCAAGGCCGACAAAAGCCTACGGCAGGCGCCGGGCGCCCGACATGGCGGCGATCGGGAAACCGCCTAAGGATTGGGCAGCATGCTCAATCGGCAAGCACCACGAGCCCGGCACGGAATCGAGGATATGACTATAACCATCTGTAATAGAGTGTAAAAATAGTAGACGACCAGATTGGTATGAAGCCTGCAAGAGGAGAGTCGAGAGAGGTTTGCCCGCCGCTTGGACGTGGCGCGCGAGACGATGAACCCAAAGCCATCGAGAAATTACATGAAGAAAATCGAGGCGATCATCAAGCCGTTCAAGCTGGATGAAGTAAAGGACGCACTGCACGAGATCGGATTGCAAGGGATTACGGTGACGGAAGCCAAGGGCTTCGGCCGCCAGCGCGGGCACACGGAACTCTATCGCGGCGCCGAGTATGTGGTGGATTTTCTGCCAAAGGTAAAGATCGAGGTGGTGCTTGACGACACCTTGCTGGAGCGCGCCTTGGAGGCCATTCAGCAGGCCGCGCAGACCGGACGGATCGGCGACGGGAAAATATTCGTGACCACGGTTGAAGAGGTCATCCGCATTCGCACCGGCGAGCGCGGGCGAGACGCGATTTAATACCAAGGAGCGGCGGCATGGCCGGCCCCGCAACTTCACCGACGACACGCGGCAAAGGCCGCCACCCCAGGCACAAAGGTTGAAGCCCATGAGTAGCGTTCAAGCAGTTCTCGACATGATCAAGGAGCACGACATCCAATTCGTCGATTTCCGTTTCACCGATCCGCGCGGGAAATGGCAGCACACGGCGCAGGCCGTGCGCACCGTGGACGAGGGCATGTTCACGGACGGCATCATGTTCGATGGCTCATCCATCGCCGGTTGGAAGGAGATCCATGAATCCGACATGATCTTGATGCCCGATCCGGCCACGGCCGTGATCGACCCGTTCTCGGCGCAACCGCTGCTGATCGTGGTCTGCGACGTGATTGAACCGGCCACCGGACAGCCCTACGCCCGCTGCCCGCGCGGCGTGGCGGAGCGCGCCGAAGCCTATCTGGCCTATACCGGGATCGGCGACCGCGCCTATTTCGGCCCCGAGGCCGAGTTCTTTGTGTTCGACGACGTGCGCTTCGACGTCTCGATGCACCACAGCTTTTACCAACTGGACCAGGAGGAAGGGTCGTACAACGCCGCGAAGGAATATGAGGACGGCAATGTCGGCCACCGGCCGGGGGTCAAGGGCGGCTATTTTCCAGTTCCGCCGGTTGATTCCATGAGCGACATTCGTTCGGAAATGCTGACCCACATGGGCGGCATGGGACTTGAAATCGAAAAACATCATCACGAGGTAGCGCCCTCGCAGAACGAGCTCGGCTTCGCCTTCGACACCATGGTCAAAACCGCCGACCACATGCAGATCTTCAAGTACGTGGTGCATATGACGGCGCACTCCTACGGCAAAACCGCGACCTTCATGCCCAAACCGATTATCGGCGACAACGGCTCGGGTATGCACGTGCACCAGTCGATTTGGAAGGATGGCAAGCCGCTATTCGCGGGCACGGGCTACGCCGATCTCTCGGAGAGGGCGCTTCACTATGTTGGCGGCATCATCAAGCACGCCCGCGCCATCAATGCCTTCACCAACCCCACCACGAATAGTTACAAGCGACTGGTGCCGGGCTTCGAAGCACCCGTGCTGCTGGCTTACTCGTCGCGCAACCGCTCCGCTTCCTGCCGGATTCCCTTCTCTGCCAGCCCCAAGGAGAAACGCGTCGAGGTGCGCTTTCCGGACCCCGCGGCCAACCCGTATCTGGCCTTCGCGGCGATGCTGATGGCGGGTATCGACGGCATCGAGAACAAGATTCACCCTGGCGACGCCATGGACAAGAATCTCTACGATCTACCGCCCGAGGAGTTGCGGAACGTGCCAACAGTTTGCGCGAGCCTCGGTGAGGCGCTCGACACGCTCGATGCAGATCGCGATTTTCTGAAAAAAGGCGAAGTGTTTTCCGACCACTTGATCGACGGCTATATCGAGCTCAAGCGGGCGGAAGTCCAGGCCTTCGATATCGCGCCGCACCCCATCGAGTTCCAAATGTATTACAGCCTCTAGCCCGGGGTTGGTTCAAAAGCGGCACTGCGTCGCCGTGCCCGCCCTCTCCTGGACGGGAGCAGCGGCACACCGCGCCTAGCCGCCAAGACGGCGCAGACCACCCCTTTTTTTGAGGTTTCACTGAGAGACGGTTCGAGGGGAGGCTCCAGGAGAGCACGCTTCGGCCTTAGGACTTGGGCGCGGACCTCGGCGCCGGGGCCTGCTTGGTATTGATTTTCATGACCTTGAGATCGATGACACAGGACTGGAGCATGTCGAGTTCGCGCGCATCAAGGGGATCAGCCGGCGTGACACCGGTCAACCTGTTTTCAGCCAAATCGATCAGCGTCTCGATAGTACGCCGCGACAGGGGTATGGAGCCGTTATCTTCCATGGCGTGACGACCGATATTGGTAAGGCTGAATTATGGCGGATTTATGTTTAACGTCGCCTTAACGGCGGCCCTGCGGATGGCCCGACGCGGGGCCAGCAAGCGGGCCGGAGACGGTGCTCAGGCCGGGTTTCCGCCAGATCCGAAGCGGCCGCGCAGGGGCCGGGAGAGAATGAAATAGGCGAGGATTGCGTTGGCGGCACCATAGAGCAATAGCCATAGCCAGCCTTCGAATAGGGCCGCCGCATCGAGCACGAAGCTCATGGCCAGACCGGCGATCACCAGGGCAACGGCCTTGGCTCTCAGCAGCCAACCCACGCTGGCTGCCAGGCTTTGCGCTCGGTGCGGGTTATGTCGGGCTCGGTTCGTCATAATAATATGGCGTTGTGTCAATTCGGCCGACCAAACTCCGGCATCGGCGGTAACGCCCAGCCGGTGCTCCCGATCGGCTCAGACCGCCTGAACCTCTGCGGTGGCCGGGACCCGGCCCGGGCGGCTCAGGATGTAGACGCCGCCGATGGCATTGGTCAAGCCGAGCGCCAGTGGAAGCTGCCAGCCGTCCGCCACGAAGAGCGTGACGATCGCTACGCTGGTCGCCATGCAGATCAGCGCGAGGGCCTTGGCCTTCGGCGGAATCACACGATGGCTGCTCCACGCCTGCAAGACCGGCCCGAAAACCCGATGGTTATACAGCCAGTCATGAAAGCGCTTCGAGCCTTTCGAAAACAACCACAGAGCAACCAGGAAGAACACGGTTGACGGCATGACCGGAACGAAGACTCCGACAATGCCGACGGCCACAAAGAGCCATCCGACCGCGAGTAAAATCATCCTAAATAATTGAGCGGATTGGTTTATTGTTCTTTGCATTTTCTCGTATCCCGGTCGCGTCGTTGGTTTAGGCTCCGCGCGTCATCACGCGATACCCAATTTGCAACAGGGCCTCTTAAGCTCTCGTAAAGGAGATTGGTTAACAGCCTGGTTTGGCGCGAATAATTCATCACGCGACGGAATCGCATGGAGAGCCGACATGCCGTGCCCGACGCTCAATCGGCCGGCTCAGTCTTGAAATGCGCTAGACGCTAAAGGATTCGCCGCAACCGCAGGTGCTGGTCACGTTGGGATTGTTGAAGACGAAGCCGGAGGCCAGCTTGTCCTCCTTGTAGTCGAGCTCGGTGCCGATCAGAAACATGACCGCGGTCGGCTCGATAATGACGGTCACCCCCTTGTCCTCAATGACCTCATCGTGCGGACCGATCGCCTCGGCATAATCCATGGTGTAGGACATGCCAGAGCAGCCGGCATTCTTGACGCCGATCTTGACACCGATGCTGGGCTCGGCCTCGTCGCGCAGAGACATGAGATGCTTGACCCGCATGGCCGCCGCATCCGTAAGTCTTAACGCTTGGTTCGATCCACTCATGTCTTCATCGCGCTCCGGCGCCATCGCCTCGCTTACATGAACCCCAGTTCCAGACGCGCCGCCTCGGACATCATGTCGGGGTTCCATGGCGGCTCCCAGACGATCTCTACCTCCACCAAGCCGACCTCTGGCACGTGGCCCTCCACCGCTTGCTGAACCATGGCCGGCATTTGCTCCGCAACCGGACAACCTGGCGCGGTCAGAGTCATTTTGACCAAGACTTCGCGCTCCGGCGAAATCTGAATGTCGTATATCAGGCCCAGGTCAAAAATGCTGACGGGGATTTCCGGGTCGTAAACCGTCTTCAACGCCTCTGTCACACCCTCCCGCAAAGAGCGTGGCTCGGCCTCGGGCGAACTTGGGGTCGCCATGGGGTCGGAAGCCGGAACGGCGGGGTCCGCCTCCTCCGGGCTCCACGGCGAATAGTCGGCCGGCCGGGTGGGCTCATCGTCCGCCGCGCCGCCTGCGAGAGGCCGCATTTCCGACTTGGCCTCCTCAGCCTCAGCCTCGGCCACGCCTTCGCGGCGCCTCTGAAATAACCGGATCATTCGGTCGTAACCTCCTCGCCGTTATTCTCCAGCGCCGCCTTCATCGTGTGCCAGGCCAACGTCGCGCACTTCACGCGCATCGGAAATTCTCGAACGCCCGAAAGAACCACGAGCTTGTCCAGGTCGTTCGTCTCGAAGCCGGCTTCACAGGCCGCCGCGCCACTGGTCACCAGACCGTGAAACTGTTCGAACAAGACCTTGACCTGATCGACGGTCTTGCCCTTCAGGAGCTCGGTCATCATGGACGCCGAGGCGATCGATATGGCGCAGCCCCGACCCTCGAACCTGATGTCGTCCACGACCCCGTCCGCCAGGGTCAAATAGATCGTGAGCGTGTCACCGCACAGCGGGTTGTGGCCGTGGGACTGACAGCTTGGTGCCTCGGGTCGGCCGAAATTCCGCGGTTCCTTGCCGTGATCCAGGATGACTTCTTGATTGAGCTCGCGAAGCGCAGACATCAGCCGAATATCTCCCGAACATCCTTGAGCGCCGCGATCAACGCGTCGGCGTCGGCCTCGGTGTTGTACAGCGCAAAGGAGGCGCGCACTGTGCCGGTGACGCCAAGACGATCCATCAAAGGCTGGGCACAATGATGGCCGACCCGCACGGCGATGCCAGCCTGATCGAGAACCGTGCCGACATCGTGGGCGTGCACGCCGGCCAGTTCGAACGAAATAATGCTGGCCTTAGGCTCGGCCGTACCAAACAACCGCACACTATTGACCTCGCGCAGGCGCTCCGTCGCGTAGGCAAGTAATTGCTGCTCGTGCGCAGCCGCCGCCACCCGATCGATCCCATCCAGATAGTCGATCGCCGCGCCCAGACCGATCGCGTCGGCGATGGGTGGCGTACCGGCCTCGAACTTGGCGGAACCGTCGGCGAACTCCGTCTTCTCGAACGTGACGGACCTGATCATCTCGCCGCCGCCCTGATAAGGCGGCATGGCATCAAGGTGTTTCGCCTTGCCATAGAGCACCCCGATCCCGCTCGGGCCGTAGAGCTTGTGACCGGAAAAAACATAGAAGTCCACATCCAGCGCCCGGACATCGACGGCCTGATGGACGATCGCCTGGCAACCATCCAGCAGCACCGGAACGCCACGCTCGTGGGCGAGCCGGATGATCTCCTCGACCGGCGGGACGGTGCCGAGCGCGTTCGAGGTATGGGTCACGGCCACGAGCTTGGTGCGCGGGCTCAAGAGCCGTTCGAATTCGTCGAGAAGAAACTCGCCGCGGTCGGAGATCGGCACCACCTTGAGCACAATTCCGGTGCGCTCGCGAAGCAATTGCCAGGGCACGATGTTGGCATGATGCTCCAGCATCGAAAGCACGACCTCGTCGCCGGCACCGAGATAGGCTCCGCCGAAACTGTTAGCCACCAGGTTGATCGCCTCGGTCGCGTTCTTGGTGAAAACGATCTCACGAGCCGATTCTGCGTTCAGGAACCTCTGTATCTTGACCCGCGCGTTCTCGAACGCCTGCGTGGACCGCGCGCTCAAGAAGTAGACGCCGCGATGAACGTTGGCATACTCCGCTTCGTAGAAATGCCGCATCGCGTCGATCACCGCCTGCGGTTTTTGGGCGCTGGCGGCGCTATCCAGAAACACCAACGGCTTGTCGTGAACGGTTCGCCCAAGGATGGGAAAGTCCGATCGGACGCGCTCGACGTCGAAGGACGTTGCGCCTCGCGCCGGCGCCGACTGGCCAAGCGGTTGCGCCGCGGTGGCCGTCATGCCGCCTCCTCCCGGCGCTCGCTGAGCCACGCCGAGACGGTCGCCAGCATCCGATCACGCACCCGAGCGAAGCCGATCTCGTCCGCTAGTTCGCCCATGAACCCCTCGATCAACAGCCCGCGCGCCGCCGCCTCGTCGATGCCGCGCGTGCGCAAATAGAAGAGCTGGTCATCATCCAGCTCGCCCACCGCCGCGCCGTGGCTGCAGGTGACGTCATCCGCATAGATCTCGAGCTCGGGCTTGGTGTCGATTTCCGCCTCACGCGACAGCAGTAGCGTCCGGCTGAGTTGCCGCCCGTCCGACTTCTGGGCTCCCTTGTGAACCACAATCTGACCCTGAAAGACGCCGCGCGAACGATTGTCCAGCACCCCCTTGTAGGTTTCGCGACTCGTGCAACCCGGTACCAGGTGATCGATCCGCGTGGTGTTGTCCACATGCTGGCGACCACGCATCATATAGCCGCCAAATAGGCGACAATCGGCGCCCTCGCCGCCCAGCGCCACGCGAATCTCGTTGCGCGATAGCCCGGCCCCCACCGCCATGACAAAACTCTCGTAGCGGCTGCCCGCGGCGAGCGCCACGTCCGTACGCGCGATGTGATACGCCCCCGGGCCCTCGTCCTGGAACTTGTAATGGCCCACGACGGCACCCGGCTCGGCGCGGATTTCAGTGACCGGATTCGACCAGTAGACGCCCTGGCCAGCACCGACATGGCTCTCGATCAAAGTCACCCGGCTGCCGAGCTCAGCGATCACGACAATACGCGGATGATACGCGGGAGGTGTCGCGCCGGGGCGGCCTAGGAAGATCAGATGGATGGGCGCCTCAAGCGCTTCGTCGCGCGGCACCTGGATCAGGCAACCGTCTTCCATGAACGCCGTATTGAGCGCCACCAGGGCATGCCCGTTCAAAGCGGCGACCCGGCCCAAATGCGGTTCTAGTTGCGCGGGCTCGTCAGTCAGCGCCTGGGCGAGTCCGCAAATCCGCACATTTGGCGGCAGCTCGCCCACGGCCGAAAGTTCGGGCCGGAGCCGACCGTTGACGAATACCATGCGGTAGCTCGGCCCGTCTTCCGGGGGTAGCAACGCCGCCACGTCGGCCGGAGATACGGCGATATCCGCATCATCGACCGGTACGAATGGCTGTTTCGCCAGGGTGCTGAGATTGGTGTATTTCCACGCCTCGACACGCGGGCTCGGCAAGCCAAGCGCACTGAACCGGGCGATCGCCTCTTGGCGCAAGTTCTTGAGCCAGGGCAGATCGGCACCCGGCAGTGCCGGCGCAAATTCCCGGTAACGCTCGGCGTAAGCCAGCGGGATCGAGCGCTCTTGTTTGCGACTGGTCGCCATGGGCTTCGGCTCTTTAATCCAATTCGCTCAGACGGCGGCACCGGCTTGAAGGCCGATTCCACCATAGCCATTTTGCTCCAACTCCAGCGCAAGCTCTTTGCCGCCGGAGCGCACGACCCGCCCCTCCGAAAGAACGTGCACGCTGTCCGGAACGATGTAGTCGAGCCAGCGCTGGTAATGGGTGATGACGACGATGGCGCGGTCTTCGCGCCGCAGCGCGTTGACGCCGTCGGCCACCACTTTGAGAGCATCGATATCGAGACCGGAATCCGTTTCGTCGAGGATCGCGAGCCTTGGCTCGAGGAGCGACATCTGCAAAATCTCGTTGCGCTTCTTCTCGCCGCCCGAAAACCCCACATTGAGGGGACGACGCATCATTTCCTCGCTGATACCGAGCGCCTCGCGCTTGGCCCGCACCAGCTTGAGGAACTCCAGAGCGTCGAATTCCTTCTCGCCCCGATGCTTGCGTACAGCATTGACGGCTGTCTTGAGGAAGGTCGCGCTACCGACGCCGGGAATCTCCACCGGATATTGGAAGGCGAGAAAAACCCCTTCACGGGCGCGCTGCTCAGGCATTATCGCGAGCAGGTCCTTGCCCAGGTAGGTGACCCCGCCGTCGCGCACCTCGTAGCCGTCGCGCCCGGCCAGCACGTAAGACAGCGTGCTCTTGCCCGAACCGTTGGGCCCCATGATGGCGTGCACCTCGCCAGCAGGGACCGTCAAATCGAGCCCCTTCAGGATTTCCTTGTCGTCCACGACGACCCGCAGGTTCTTGATCTCGAGCATGCTGGCTCCGCTTCCCGATTTACTGGGCCCGGCGCGCCGGCTCATCCGACGCTGCCTTCCAAGCTGATTCCGACCAGCTTCTGGGCCTCGACTGCGAACTCCATGGGCAGCTCCTGCAAGACCTCGCGGCAAAAGCCGTTCACGATCAGCGCCACGGCATCCTCCTCGCCGATACCGCGTTGCCGGCAATAGAACAGTTGGTCCTCGGCGATTTTCGAGGTCGTGGCCTCGTGTTCGATCCGCGCGGAGCGATTGCGCGATTCGATATACGGCACCGTGTGAGCGCCGCATTGCTCGCCGATCAACAGCGAATCGCACTGGGTGTAGTTCCGGGCATTGTCCGCACCCGGCAAGATGCGCACCAGACCCCGATAGGTGCTATCGGAGCGACCCACCGCGATGCCCTTGGATATGATCCGGCTTTTCGTGTTTTTCCCGATGTGGATCATTTTGGTGCCGGTATCGGCCTGCTGGCGATTGTTGGTGATGGCGACGGAATAGAATTCCCCCACCGAATTGTCTCCTTGCAGGATGCAGCTTGGATATTTCCAGGTAATGGCGGACCCGGTTTCAACCTGGGTCCACGATATCTTTGCGTTGCGCCCCCTACATGCGCCCCGCTTGGTGACGAAATTGTAAATGCCGCCCTTGCCGTTTTCGTCGCCCGGATACCAATTCTGGACGGTGGAGTACTTGATCTCGGCGTCGTCGAAGGCGACCAGCTCGACCACCGCCGCGTGCAACTGGTTTTCGTCGCGCATCGGCGCCGTACAGCCCTCGAGGTAGCTCACATAGGAGCCGGCTTCGGCAATGATCAGGGTGCGCTCGAACTGGCCCGTATTCGCCGCGTTGATGCGAAAATACGTGGACAGCTCCATCGGGCAGCGCACGCCCTCAGGTATGTAGACGAAGGAACCGTCTGTAAACACAGCCGAATTCAGGGTCGCAAAGAAATTATCGGCATAGGGAACCACGCTGCCGAGATAGCGCCGCACCAACTCGGGATGCTCCCGCACCGCCTCGGAAATCGGACAAAAGATCACCCCCATCTCCGCGAGCTTGCCCTTGAAGGTGGTCGCCACGGAGACGCTGTCGAACACCGCATCGACGGCGACTCCCGCCAGAACCTCCTGTTCTTTCAAGGGAATCCCAAGCTTTTCGTAAGTCGCGAGGAGCTGGGGATCGATCTCGTCCAGGCTTTTTGGCCGATCGGCATCGGAGATCGGCGCCGAGTAGTAACAGGCGTCCTGATAATCGATTTTGGGATATTGAACCTTGGCCCATGTCGGCTCGCGTTCCTGCACCGTGGTCCAAAGCCGATAGGCCTTGAGGCGCCAGTCGAGCAACCACTCGGGCTCATCCTTCTTGGCCGAGATGAAGCGGACGATGGCCTCGCTCAGCCCAGGCGGCGCCGATTCGGCCGCAATATCGGTGACGAAGCCGTACTTGTATTTTTCCGCGACGGCGGATTCGATCGCCCGCATGGAGTCCGGCGTACCGGTCATTTGAACACTGCCCCTTTGCCCCTAAGATCCTCAGACAAACCGAGTTGCCGGCGCCCGTGACACGGACACGGTTGGCGGCGGTTCCGAGAGCGAAGCGACCATATCCGCCAGCGAGACCTCCTCCAGCGCCACCCGAATGGCCTCGCTGACCTTTTGCCACGGCCCGCGAACCATGCAGAAGCCTTCCAAATCGCATTTTCCCGACGGACCGTTCAAACAGTCGGCCAAGGAAATCGGCCCATCGAGCGCGACGACGATATTGGCGACCGAGATTTCCGCCGGCGGTCTGGCCAGTGAATAGCCGCCTTTGGCGCCCCGCTGGGAGGAAAGGATTTCACCGCGCGCCAACGCTTTGAGCACCTTGCTCGCGCTCGGCAACGGCACGCCGGTCGCCTCCGCGACGCTGGTGGCGGTATGCATCGCGTCCGGTTGGCGTGCGATGCAAGTCGTTGCCACCACGCCATAATCAGCCATTCTACTGATTCGGATCACGGCCCGCGCTCCATATAGGACGATTTCAGTACGATTTAAATAACCGTTATTCTCGAAATGTCAACAGCAGGGTCGCGAAACCCCTTCCAGAGCGGCCGTCGCGCGGATCGAGAAGCGGCTGGCTCGGCGGGTCTAACCGGATCCGTCGTTGACCTCATCGCCGCACGCCCTTTGACAACGCGGCCGCTTCTTGGAACATTTCGTGGCACAAAAAGTCCAATATTCGGGAGGCAATCGTGAGCGAACCCCTCTGGCGGCCTTCCGAGGCGCGCCGCCGTCAGGCCAACCTGACCGCCTTCATGGACCAGGTCGCGCAACGCTGGGGCACGCGCTTCGAGGAGTACGGCACGCTCTATCGCTGGTCCATCGACGAGCCCGAGCAGTTCTGGCTCTCAATGTGGGAGTTCGCCGATATCGTCGCCGAAACCCAAGGCGAGCGCGTCATGGTGGACGGCGACAAGATGCCCGGTGCGTGCTGGTTTCCGGATGCCAAGCTCAACTACGCCGAAAACCTCCTGCGCCGGCAAGACGGCGCCACGGCCCTGGTCTTTTGGGGTGAGGCCGCCGTGCGGCGGCGCCTCAGCTTCGTCGAGCTCTACGACCAAACCTCCCGCTTGAGCCAAGTCCTGCGCGACCGCGGCGTCGGCCCGGGCGACCGGGTCGCGGGCTATCTGCCGAACCTGCCGGAAACCATCATCGCTATGCTCGCGACCGCCAGCGTCGGCGCGATCTGGTCTTCCTGCTCGCCGGATTTCGGCACCCAGGGCGTGCTCGATCGCTTTGGTCAGATCGAGCCGAAGGTGCTGATCGGCGCGGATGGGTATTACTACAACGGCAAGACCATCGATTGCCTGCCGCGTCTGGTCGAGATCATGGCTCAACTACCGTCGCTGCAACTCGCCGTGGTCGTGCCGTATACGCGTGAGCGCGCGGCGATCGAGGCCCCGGCCGGCGCGGCGCACTATGCAGACCTGATCGACGCGCAGCCAGGCGGCGAGATCGCCTTCGCGCGCCTGCCGTTCAACCATCCGCTTTTCATCATGTTTTCGTCCGGCACCACAGGCGTGCCGAAATGTATCGTGCACGGCGCCGGCGGTACGCTAATTCAACATATGAAAGAGCACTTGTTACAGTCTGATATTAAACGTAATGATCGGGTATTTTATTTCACCACCTGCGGCTGGATGATGTGGAACTGGCTGGTCTCGGCCTTGGCCTCCGAAGCGACCCTGCTGCTCTATGACGGCGCGCCTTTCCACCCCGACGGCAATGTCCTGTTCGACCTCGCAGACAGCGAGGCCATGACCTTGTTCGGCACCGCAGCCAAATTCATCGACGCGGCCAACAAGGCCGGGCTGAAACCGGCCGAGACGCACAAGCTCGAGAGCTTGCGGACCATGACCTCCACCGGCTCACCGCTGGTGCCCGAGAGCTTCGATTATGTCTATGGCAGCATCAAAAAGGATCTGCACCTGGCCTCGATCTCGGGCGGCACCGACATCATCTCCTGCTTTGCGCTTGGCGATCCCACCGGTCCGGTCTGGCGCGGCGAGCTGCAAGCCAGAGGGCTCGGCATGCGGGTCGAGGTGTTCGACGATGCCGGCCGGCCGGTGCGCGAGGAAAAGGGCGAGCTGGTTTGCACCGCGCCGTTTCCCTCCATGCCTGTCAGTTTCTGGGACGACCCGGACGGGCGAAAATACCGGGCGGCATATTTCGAGCGCTTTCCGGGAGTCTGGTGCCATGGCGACTGGGTCGAGCTGACCAGCCACGACGGCCTGATCATCTACGGCCGCTCGGACGCCGTGCTCAATCCCGGTGGCGTGCGCATCGGCACGGCCGAGATCTACCGCGAGGTGGAACAATTCGACGAGATCGTGGAAAGCATCTGCGTCGGCCAGGACTGGGAGGGCGATACGCGGGTCGTGCTGTTCGTCCGCGTGCGCGAGGGTGCCGCGCTCGACGTTGATCTCGCCAATCGGATCCGCAAGCGGATTCGCCAAAACTGCACCCCGCGCCATGTCCCGGCCAAAATCATCCAAATTGCCGACATCCCGCGCACGCGCAGCGGTAAGATCACCGAGCTCGCCGTGCGCGACGTGATTCACGGACGGAACGTCAAGAACAAAGAGGCGCTTGCCAATCCTGACGCGCTGGAACTCTACAGAGATCTGCCGGCGCTTCGTGACTGACCGTCACGGGGCTGGCGGTAGATAATGACCCCAGATAGCTGGCTCGGCTCGTCGCGGAGCCACTGTCCATCCCAATCTATGGTATAGCTACGCTGGTTCACTGCCGGGACAAGAAGCAATGGCAAACCCCTTGCCGCAACAGCGACTGTTGCTCGAACTGCTCAGCATGTCGGGCGAAATCGCCGTGCTTGGCCCACAGGATGACAGCCTACTCTGGCGCACCCTGGAAGAATGTAAAAAGAAGGCCTGGGTCAGACTAACGACAATTAGCGCCGATACGTACAAAGTGGAGTTGAGGTCGCTCGGCCGCGCGGCCATGGTGCGAGGCCAGTCTGCCACCTAATGTCGCCACCGCCGCGCCGGGCGATCAACCGCCGGGAGTAGTGCTGCTGTGCCACTGCATGTCGATGTGTACTACTCATTTCGCAGCCCGTACAGGTCGCACCAGCCGTTTCGGTCCGAGAGCGCCGGCCGCACATGCTTCGGCCAGGCCTCCTTGCGCATGTTGGCATACTCGTCGAGCACGCCGCCGTCCCAGGGTTGGCCCTCGATACGCTCGGGCCGATCCATGCCGATGACCCAAAGCTCGGAGCCATTGACATAACGGATGACGAGCTCGGATTCACCGGGCCGGCCCAGGGTCAATCCGTTCGGCGAGAGCGCCTTGAGATCGTCCCAGAAGATACGCTTGGCCTGATCGCGGGTCGGCGCGGCGGCGAAGAAGCGCGCTTCCGCGAACCTCGTGCCGCGCAGCGCCGCCTTGACCAGCTTGCGCTTGGCGAACTCCGTCTTGCCGGATCGCCGCCCGGCGGGCACGGTGTTGAAGCGCGCCGTCGAGGTCCAAAAAGCCCGCTGGGTCCGATGCGGCCTAAGCGGGGTCCAGCGCGCCGGCAGGTCCACTCAGATCCTCGATCTTGTCGAGCGCGACCTTGATCTGACGCGCCTTGTCCGCGGGGTCGCCCGGGTCTTCGCCCTGAAGCTTCGCCTGCAACTGCATCAAGTGCGCGAGCCGAGCCACGGCCGCGTCATAGACCGACCGAAAGTCCGGCCGGCGCAAAGTGATTTGCTGCCGTTCCTTTGCCGCGCCCGCTTTCTCCGCCTTGGCGCCGGCGCCCTCGCTGGTCCGCTTGACCTCGGCCAGGTCGAAGCCGATTGAGAGATCGTCCGGCGCCTGTTCCGCCTGCAGCCAAGCCGCCGCGGCCCGTTTGACGACGATCCACTGAAATCGGATCGCCTCTTCGAGATTGTTGATCGGAACGTCCCGCCATGCGGTCGCTTCCTCCGGGTTCAGCGCCCCGGCATAGATGTGTGGCTTCGCCGCCTTCGCGGCTGCCGCGGACGCTGCGCCCCCGTGCATACGACATCGGCCGTTCGCCATTGGGGCTGATCTGCATGGCTTGCCTGATCGCGTCTTCGCACCGCAAAGCGCGCGCCCGCCGCCGGCGGACGCTGGCATGGTTCGATCCTTCCGTTATTGCTGGAGGAGCATCGCGTCGCAAGCGAGCGGCGGGGCAAGAAAAATCGCCGGCCTGCGAAGGCGGCAGCTCGCTGCACACACGAAAACCAGGATGGCAGCCAATATGTCTAAATCCGGCGGATTTGTCTACAAGTTTTTTGCCAAATCCGAAAATTTTTCCGTTTCGGCGACAGACGGCGTCAAAAAGCGTTTGGACAAAACGACTTGCGCCGCGGGCGCGGGCACGGCATATAGCCCTTGAGGCGCGGTCGTTGTCAGCGCAGTCGGCCGCAAGAGCCTCAACACGTCAAACGCGAGAGCATAGGAGACGCCGTCATGGCGACAGCCGCACGCAGGCGCCCTTCGCTTCGCCGGAATCGTGCGCGGATGGCACCGGCGGAGCGGGAGGCTCGGATCCAGCTCGCCGCCTGTTACCGCTATTTCGCCCGGCGCGGCATGGACGACCTGATTTACACCCATCTCTCGCTGCGCGTTCCCGAAACCGACGACCGGTTCCTTTTCGTCGGCTTCGGCATGCTGTTCGACGACGTCACCGCGTCCAATCTTCTCAAGGTGGATATCGAGGGCAACAATGTCGGCGACACACCGGGCGAGGTCAATCCGGCGGGCTGGATCGTGCACAAGACCGTGTTCGACGCCAAGCCCGAGGCCGCCAGCGTCATGCATCTGCATACCATCGCCGGCGTCGCGGTCTCGGCCCAGAAAGGCGGTCTGCTGCCGATCAACCAATTCGCCATCACCCACGCCGGCAAGATCGCCTATCACGATTACGACGGTCCCGGGCTGCGGCCCGAGGAACAGAAGACACTGGCAGCCGACCTTGGCGACAAGCGCATGATGTTCATGCGCAACCACGGCACCCTGACCCATGGCCGCACCATCGCCGAAGCCTTCACCCTGATGCACTATCTCGAGCGCACTTGCGAGATTCAGGTGGCGGCCCAGGCCGGCGGGGGTAAATTGGTGGTGCCGTCCAAGAGCGTGATCGAACGCACGGTCAAAACCGCCCAGGGCACCGGCGACCCCAGCTTCGGGCAAGTTGGCTTCGATGCCATCCTGCGCCGACTAGACCGGGACGACCCCTCCTACCGCGACTGAACATCCAGGGCATGCCATTCGCGGGAGAAGCGATTTCGCGTCGCGTCACGCCGAGTCTCCCAACTAAGCCCTGGCATTTCTCGCTTGTGCTTTGACAACAGTCTGCTTCGCCGCCCGCTGCTTGAGCAGCCGATCGTAAATCGTCGCCACCGCGACGCCGAAGATCCGCCGACAGGTCTCGTGGTTGCTGTTGCGCTCGCCCAGCGCGCGGCGGCGTCGGCCGATCGCCCGCCAACTCATGCCGAACGAGCGCATGACGACGACCTTGCTCTCCTCCGGGTTCAGCCAAAACAACCAATCCAACAGCTTGTCGAGCGCGGCGATCTCCTCCTGGCTCGCCGGTTGGCGATTGGCGCCGTAATCGAAGCGCTGTGGGCCGTACTCCGGGTCGCCCTTGAAGCCGTAAGATTCGCGGGGGTCGTGAATCACCGGCGGCCAGCAAGAGGCGCGCCTCGGCAGACGTTCGGGCGGCAGCCGCTTGAGGGCCGCGCCCGCCAAGCTGATGTCGTCCAATATGCTCACCAGGGTCGGCTCTACATCTCGTTTCATCGGCTCTCGTTCTCCTTGTCTCGCAGGCCGTAAAGGCGGGTCCCGAGCTGACGCACCTGCTCTCGCTCGCACCAGGTCAGCCGAGCATCGTCTTCGGCCACGACCAAGATCCCGAGCCGGCGCCAGCCGCGCGATTTTTCCTGGCTCACATCCATCGGCGTGCGCACATGGCGGCCGAGCGAGCTTCGGAGAAATGTGTGCCTCATTGCCTGGCCCCGAGCGCCCGGCGCGAGCCGCGCGACTGGCGTGGCCTATGCATCCTCGTGCGAGCAATCTCGGTCGTGCCTGACATGCTCCCCCCCCCCTCGTCATCCCCAATGCGGGTTGCGGGTATTTTCGTAAATCGAAAATCTTCTGTCAACGATTTTTCCAATTCGTGCATGGACGAGTGTTTTCAAATACGGAAAATTCAGCCCATGTCCAACCGAATCAGGCATTGGCGGCACCGCGATGGCCTCACGCTCGAGCAGCTCGCCGAGCGGACCAGATTGTCCGTGGGGACGGTGAGCAAGCTTGAATCCGGCAAAATGAAGCTGACCCAGGACTACATGACCCAGCTCTCGCCGGCGCTCCGCTGCGCGCCGGCCGAGCTGCTGCCGCTGATCGATCTGCCCAGCCACCTACGCCAGGCTCCGTCCGGCGTATCGGACGAGTTCACCCTCATCCCGGTGCGCGACGTTCGGGCCGCCGCCGGGGCCGGCGCGGTCGTGGACAACGAGGTTGAAATTCACCGGGTCGCCTTCCGGCGGGAATGGTTGCGCAGCGTGACCGCGGCGACGCCGGAACAACTCACGGTCATTCAGGTGGACGGTGATTCCATGTGGCCGACGCTCAACGATGGCGATCACGTGCTCGTGGATACCACGCAGCAAAGCATCGGTCGGGATGGTCTCTACGTGCTTCGATCAGGTGACGAAGTTCAAGTGAAGCGGGTGCAAATCGCTCCGGAATCGGGCTTGCTGACGATCTTGAGCGACAACGCGGCCTACCGCAGTCACGACGGCGTCGATCCCCGAAAAATCTCTGTTCGCGGCCGCGTAATCTGGGTCGGGAGAAGGGTTTGAGATTTGCCTTGCTGGCCGTGGCCGGCTGGCTTTTGGTTCTGCCGGCAGCCGCGGAGACACCGACGTTTCTCGAATCGGCCGGCGATTGGCAGCTGCGATGTTGGACCGACGCCACGGCGAAGTCCGAACAGTGCAATCTCTTCACCGTCGGGCAGTACGACGCCGGCGCCGGCACGACCGAGGTCTTGATCGGCGTCGCCGAAACGGCCACCAACGACTTTCTGGTACTATTCGGGCCGACCGATGAATTAATCGACCGCTTCGCGCCCCTAATGCTGCGCGTCGATCGGCGCCCGGAGCATGTTCTCCATGGACCGCACAACCTTGACCGTGCCTCTTGGCACGGAGCCGCCGCCGACAAACTGGTTCACGAATTTATCGGTGGCCGTGCCGCTGTCATCCGCTTTGCAGCCGCGCAAGCAGGCCGCGCACGCGCGGTGCATTTTTCGTTGATGGGCTTCACCAAGGCCTTCAACCTTTACCGCCGCTACATCCGCGACAGGCAGTTGCTGGCGCGCTAAACAGCGACCGCCCCATGTGCTTGGGTTCGAGCCCACGCGCGGCGTGCGGTTACGGGTAGGCCTTGAACTGTTTGCTGAGAGTCAGGCCTTGCCTCTGGTAGGACGAGCCGATCGTCACGCCATACACCTTGTCGGATATATCGGTGAGCCGCTCATAAACCAGCCGGCCGATCAGCTGGCCATCTTCGATCACGAACGGAACCTCATGGGAGCGAACCTCGAGCACCGCTCGGGTGCCCGCGCCACCGCTCGCGGCATGGCCGAAGCCGGGGTCGAAAAAGCCGGCATAATGCACCCGAAATTCGCCTACGAGCGTATCGTAGGCGACCATTTCCGCGGCATGATCCGGCGGAATCGTCACCGCCTCCTTCGACGATAAAATATAGAAATCGTCCGGATTAAGAATGATCGCGTCGTTTGGCGCATCGTATATCGGTTCCCAAAATTCGAGCGGCTCGTAAAACCCGACCTTGTCCACGTCGATCAGGCCCGTATGTTTCTTGGCCTTGAAGCCGATCAAGCGGGACTCGGCGGTTTGCCGCAGATCGACGGTGAGCGGCAGACCGCTCGACAAGTCCTCGCCATCTAACGAGCGATCGATCAGTCCGACTTGCGCGTGCAAATGGCGCAGCTCGGCGTCGCCATAGGCGGCCGTTCCGCGCCGCAGACGCAGCTGATTTAGCCGCGAGCCCTGGCGGACCACGACGCTATAGGCTCGGGGCGAAATTTCGGCGTAAAGCGGCCCCTCATAGCCGCTCACGACGCGCTCGAACTCCACCGCGTAATCGGTTATCAGGCGGGTAAAAATATCGAGCCGGCCGGTCGAGCTTTTCGGGTTTGCCAGGGCCGAGGTACCCTCGCTGAGTGCCAGCCGCTCCACGAGCGGCACGATGTAAACGCAGCCCTTCTCCAACACCGCACCACCGGTCAAATCGAACTGGTGCATTCCCAACTCATCGATTTTCCGCTGCACGGTGTGCGCCTCGCCCGGCAGGAAGCTGGCGCGCACGCGATACGCCACCGGGCCGAGCCGCAAATCCAGACTCGCCGGTTGCAGTTGGGTGTCGGGGATTTCGGCGCTCGCCTGGATCTCGCCGGTTCGGATCAGCGCCTTGACGTGCTGATACGGCAATATGCCGGTCGAGTGCCGCGAGCGCGGCATCTCCCCAGCATCGGCCGTCGCTACCGAACTGACATTGCCGACCATCGTTAC
>JAUVWK010000174.1 GCA_030604165.1 Alphaproteobacteria bacterium
CCGCTGGCATGGGCGATCGGCGCCGCGTGGAGGAAGACATCACCCGGCTGCAAATCCGGCACGAGATCGACGAGAAAGGCGGAGATCTCCGCGAGCTCGCCGCGGGTCGTCAGCGTCACCGCCTTGGGCTCGCCCGTGGTGCCGCCGGTATAGCCCAGGCGCAACGGCGCTTCCGGATCGCGGTCGACCCGGCAGGGCACGCCGTCGCCGCATTCGATTAGCTCGTCGAGCGCCGCCGGACCAAACCGCAGCTCAACGTCGAAGCCGTCGCGGCGATCGTGGATGAGCGCGCGCGCGCCGCTATCGGCGAGCTTGTAGGCGTGATCCTTCGCGGTCTCGCGCGAATTGAGCGCCACCCGCACCAAGCCCGACTTGGCCAGCGCGTAATAGACGATCAGGCAGTCGATGCCATTGGGCAGGAGCACGGCCACGCCATCGCCGGGGGCGAGCCCGCGGGCCAACAGCGCGTTGCCCAAGCGATCCGTCGCCGCATCGAACTGGCGGAAGCTCAGCGTGCGCCCGCCCTCGGTGAGCGCGGGCTGCTCGCCGTAGCTGAGCGCGGCGCGGCGAATAAATTCCCCGATTTGCATGTCTCAAATTCGGACGCGTGGGCGATCTAGGCCGTGCCGCGCGCCGGTCATGGCCGTCAATCCGCGAATTGCTCGAGATCGGCCCGTGTGAGCCCCGCCCCCCGGCCCTCGAGCTTGCGCGATCGCGCCTGCTCCAGTTTGTACATTTCGTCGGCCAGCGGCGTGTCGTAGTTGAACTTGACCCAGGTTTCGTCGAGGTGCCGGTATTTTTGCGCCATGGGCTGGAACTCGCGGACCTGCCGGTTGTACTCGGCGAGCGTGAGAATCCCCTGGCTGGTGCGATAGCGGTCCTCCTTGGGCGGCAGGTTGCTCGCCCCCGGATAGACCGGGCCGCTGGAGGGCGTGTAGCCGTCGCCGTCCAGAATCGAATAGGGAATCGGCGTGTACATCCGCGTCGGTCCGTCACCGTGCTGCATCATGGTGTATTCGTTGCAGCGTTGGCTCGGATGGGTGAGCAGGCCGACCAGCTCGCCGAGGCAATCGCGGCTGAACTCGTCGTTGAGCAGCGGGCGAAAGCGCTCGGCGCGCTCGTCGATCAACATCCAATCCTCGTGCTCGTAGACCCCCGCGACGTGGGCGAGATCCTTGCAGATGGCGAAGTAGGTCAGGGCGCCGGCGTCGATCATCTGATCGCGCGTCCAGCCGGCGATGCGCTTCCACAGCTTTGTTGTGGCGTCCTTGCAGACCTCGTTGAACTCGTTGAAGGTCTCGATGAGCTCGTCGCGGCTCGCCATGCCGACCGGAAGGTAGCCCTCGGTCAGAGGGTCCGAGGTATAGAGCCCGACACCGGCGATGTTCTCGGCGCGAAACTCGGGCTCGGACTCGAAGCTGCCCCAATCATCGACGAGGTAGAAGTGGCAGTCCTTCACCATCATCGGCACGGTGAGGTTGTTGTAGGGCACCTCGGCGGCGACCCCGTCGAGCCAGGGCAGGTCGCCCTCGGCGAGATCCATGAAATCGCGCACGATCATCTCGCTGTTGTCACCGAGCTTGTAGGGCCCGCTGTTGCTAAGACTGATGCGGCTCTCGCAGCTGATCAAAAAGCCGTATTGCGAGGCCGAGGCCAGAAACTGCGAGGCCGCGATATGCAAGCCATCGCCCGCCTCGCAACGATACAGATCGGTCTCGAACACCTGCAGCCGCCGCTCGGGCAGGATCTGGCTGCGGTGACCGTATTCCCGGTTGGTGATGTGACCGTCATTGCGGTGCCAGGAGAGCTGGAATCGCTTCCAGAAATCCATCACGTAAATACAATCCTCGACCGCGTCCACCGGGCGCAACAGCCCCATATTGATCAGCCATTCGCGACCCAACAGATAGAAACCGGGCAGCGCCCAGCCCACCGCCGGGTTCTGGCATTTGATCCCCATCGTGCGCACGCGATCGCCGACCTCTTCGGCCGACATGCGCGATTCGATCTTTCGCAACAGCGACGGGTAGCGATAGAAGGCGTTGAGGTAGGAGAGCAGCATATAGGGCGGCACCGGAAACAGCTTGGATTCCTGGACCGTTCGCGTGACGCAAAGCCAATAGGTCTCGTCGGTTACGGTTTGCAGGAGATTGTTGGTCTCGAGCAGCTGGGCGTAGGAAATCCGGCCGGTGTTCGCCATCGCTCAGCCCCCCCTCACGCGTATTTCCAGATACTGCCGGTCATCTCCCGACCCTTTTGATAGGCCTCCGCGGTCTTGGCCGCCGCAGTAGTCTCTATCTCCACCCTTTGACCTTCCTTGATGCCGGTGATCTTGGCATTCATAAAACAGGGGATGCCGTATTCGCGGGCCAGGATGCCGAGGTGGGAGCGCACCGTGCCCCCCATGCAGATCACGCCGTCGAAGCGCTCGAGGATCGGCGCGGTCAAGGTGCCGCCGGAATCGTCGATAATGGCGATCGTTTGGTCCGGCACGCCATTGTCGAGATAGATCATCACCTGTTCGCTGGAACGAACGTAGCGCGCGACGCCGACGGTGTTCTCGGCGTGCGGCACGACATTGTCGCCGACACCGCACAAGGCCCGGCCCTGCCCGTCCGGCTCGCCGCTCGGCGCCTCCGGATGCTCCATGGTCCAGTCCTCGTCTTCACCGCTGATCCCTTCGGCGGGCTTATAGGCCGCGGGGCGCTCGTGCACCGAGATGACGGCCGAAAAGTCGTAGCGGTGGCCGGCATCGAGCAGCTTCTGCTCGACCGCGCGCATATCCTCGGCCGTGATCCGGTCGTAGGATTTATCGAACACGAAGCTGTTCCAGTCGACGCCGCTCTCATCCAGCCGACGGCGCACGATGTCCTTGATCGCGCTGTGAAACGCCTCGACGATCGGCGAGGCCGCCTGATCGCCGTATTTGTCCGTGTCCACATAGAGCTTCGCCACGTCCGCCTCCCCAGCCCACTAGGTGCTCGGCACCTTAGTTTTGTTGCGTCAAAGACGCTGATCCCGGCGCTGATTATCAATAATAGGTTATAACAAAATTGTCGAACAATCCTGCTATTGCTCCGGCCCTCCGGATGCTGGCTGCTCGAGGCGCCGGCGCAAGTCCGTCTTGAGGACCTTGCCGTAATTGTTCTTGGGCAGGTCGTCGAGCCAGAAGTAGCGCCGCGGCCGCTTGAAGCGCGCGATTTGCTCGAGACAGAGGGTGTCAAGCGCCGCTTCGTCGACCCGGCCTTTTCCTTTGCGCACGACGAAGGCGACCACGCGTTCGCCCCATTCGCGATCCGGCGCGCCCACCACGGCAACGTCCGCGACACCGGGGTGCGACAGCAAGATCTCCTCGATTTCACGGGGATAGACGTTGATGCCGCCCGAGATGATCATGTCCTTAGCGCGGTCCTTGAGCGTCAGAAAGCCGTTCGCGTCGATGGTTCCGAGATCGCCGGTGCGCAGGCCTTCCGGCCGCAGCGCCGCCTCGGTCGCACTTTCGTTGCGCCAATAGCCCTGCATGACGACGTCGCCCCGCACCGCAATCTCGCCCACCGCGCCGGGCGGCAACGCCAGCCCGGTCTCGTCGTGCACCGAGACCGCGACGCCCGAGCGCGCGATGCCGACGGAAATCAAGCGTGCGTCGTCGCCGCTTGCCGCGGCCTCGGCCACCATCGCCTTCGACATGGCGGTGATGGTGCAGGGGCTTTCGCCTTGGCCATAGCCGTTCCAGATTCGCGGGCCGAAGCGCGCCAGCGCCGCCTTCAGATCGTCGGCATAAACCGGCGCGGCGCCGCATAGAATGGTGCGGATGTGCTCGACCGGCAGGCCCGCCATCGCGTCGGCCTCGTTCAAGCGGCGCAGCAGCGTCGGCGGCACGAAAAAACTGATGTTTCGATAGCGTTCGATGAGCTCGGCGAGCTCGCCGACGGCGAAGCCGCCGCTCGCCGGGACGATCTGGTGCGAGCCCTTGGGGATATGCGACAGCGCGAACAGGCCCGAGGCGTGGGATTGCGCCGCCAGATGGATCAGACAATCGTCCGGCGTCAGCACATCGACATCGGCGAAATAGGCGATGGCCATGGCCATCAGGTTGCGGTGGCTGAGCGTGGCCCCCTTGGGCCGACCGGTCGTGCCGCTGGTGTAGAACAGCCAGGCCGGCGCCGTCGCCGCGCAGGGATGCAGCTCGATGGCCTCCGCCGCGGCGAGCCGCGCGTATTCCGCCTCGCCGACCACGACCACGCGCTCCAGCGCCGCGACCTCGCGCGTATGCGGCAGCAGCGCCTCGGCGACGTCCGCCGTCGCGAAACAGAGCTTGGCGCCGCACTGATCCATCACATAGGCCAGCTCGCGGCCGTGCAACCGCGCGTTGATCGGCACGGCGCACAAGCCGCCATGCCAAATCGCGAACAAGACCTCGAGATAAGCCGCGCAGTTGCTCATGACCAGCGCCACGCGATCGCCGGGCGCGAGAAAGGGCAAGGCCCGCAGGCCGCCGGCCAGGCGGGCCGCGCGCGCGCCGAGCTGGTCGTAGGTGCAGTGCAACTCGTCGCCGACCGAGAGCGCGGGTCGAGCGCCATATTGGCGTGCAGCGTTGGCGAGAAAGGCGGCGATATTCACGGTTCGACGCTCCGGCGGGCGCGCTGTCGTATTGGGCGCATTAACTGTTGCCGATCCGGCGCCTGAATGTAGTACAAAACTGTCAGACGCCACAAAGTAACGGCCTTGAGGAATCGCAACCATGGCGGCCGCCAGCGACCTTTCGCACCACCGCATCCTGCTCACCAACGACGACGGCATCAACGCGCCGGGCCTGCACCTGCTCGAGCGCATCGCGCGCGAGATCTCGGATGACGTTTGGGTGGTGGCGCCGGACCACGAAATGAGCGGCGCCGGCCACTCGATCTCGATGCATATTCCGATCCGCCTACGCAAGTTGGAGGAGAAGCGCTATGCGGTGGTCGGCACACCGACCGACTGCGCCCTCATGGCGATCTACGAAATCATGCAGGACCAGCGGCCGACGGTGCTGCTCTCGGGCATCAATCGCGGCGCCAACCTGGCCGAGGACGTGACCTATTCCGGGACCATCGCCGCGGCCATGGAAGGGACCATGTTCGCCATCCCCTCGATCGCGCTCAGCCAGGTGTTCACGCTGGGCGCGGAGGCCCATTGGGCGACGGCGGAGCAATACGCGCCGGCGCTGATCAGGACCCTCCTGGCGGTGCCCGATTGGCCGGCCAATACCTTCGTCAACATCAACGTCCCCGACGTGCCGCCCGCGCAGGTGCGCGGCGTCCGGGCCACCACCCAGGGGCAACGGCCGCCCGGCTCGTTCACCATCGACGCCCGCATCGACGCCCGCAACGTGCCCTATTTCTGGGTCAAGATGAGCTACAAGGAAGGCGAGAAGCACCCGGAGACCGACCTGCACGCGATCCACGAAAACGCCGTTTCGGTGACGCCGATCCAGATGGACCTGACCAACCACGCCTGGCGCGCCAGCCTCGCCAGCATCATCGACGGCGAAGCCAAAGCCTAGTCGAGCAGCGCCTGGCGCAGCCGGGCCCGCCGCGGCGCGTCCAGTCCCAAACCGTCTCGCAGGTAGCGCTCGATCGAGCCGAAGTGATGGCGGATGGAAGCGAGCGCCGTCCCGAGATAGTCCTCGCGTGCCGAGGTCAAGATGTCCATCACCTCCTCGGTAACGCCAAGATCCAAGACGCGGGTCACGTCGCGCCGATAGCTGTTGGTCAACAGGTAATCGTCGAGGACCGTCTCGACCGGCACGTCTAGGGCCAAAAGGATCGCGGCGGCCGCGAAGCCCGTGCGGTCCTTGCCGCTCGTACAATGGAGCACGGCGGGTCGATGCCGCCGCTCGAGAATGTGCGCGAACACGGCGCGGTATTCCGCGACGTGATCGACGGGCATATGCCAGTAATGGCTCTTCACGGCCTCGGTGACATCGGCGCCCTCGAGCGTGCCGCGCCGCAACGCGGTCATCATGTCGAGCGTGCCGCGCGGGATGAACGGCAACTCCAGGCGGCGGCAATCGTCCCCTTCGGGCAGCCGATCGGGCGCTCGCTGACGCTCGTCATGCAGGCGAAAATCGCACACCAGGCGGATGCCGAGAGTGCCCCACAAGTCATGGTCTGACTCGCTCGCCGAACTCACGGACACGGAC
>JAUVWK010000092.1 GCA_030604165.1 Alphaproteobacteria bacterium
CCGCTTTGCACCGCCTTGGTGAATTCGACCCCGTCCGCGGTTCGGATTCCGGAGCAATTGGTCACCAGCGGCGCCCCGATGCCGGCGGCCACGCGGGGCATCAGGTCGGAACCGAGCGACGAGGCGACGGCCAGGAAAAGGCGCGGCTCGTATTGCAGCAAGAGCTCGGTCAGCAAGGCGGCGTAAAGGTCGGGGTCGTAGGTTGCCAAACGCTCGTCGCGGTGGCGGTACAGATGGTTGGCGCCGTGTCTACCCACCGTTTCATCAAGGTTGTCGATATCGGGGCCCAGCAGCACGGCAGACAGATCGCCGCCGGTCTCGTCGGATAATCGCTTGCCTTCCTGCATCAGGCCATCGGCAAACGGCCCCAGCCCATGGTTTTCCGATTCCAGCAGGACCCAGACGTCGTTCGAGCGAGTCATCGATCGCGGCTCAAAAAGGTGCGCGCGCCAGACTTGAGCTCTTCGTCACCCCGACGAACTCGTCGTATCCGGTGTGGATTGGCGCCGTGCCGTTCAAGGGCGCGGACGACATCACGTTCCAATGAATTCCAACGTGACGCCATCAGGGTCCTTGAAATAGCAGAATTTGACCACCTGCCCGTCAAGCTCGATGGTTTGCGGGGGCGAGAGAAACCGCACGCCTTTGGCGGCCAGCTCTTCATACAAAGCGTCGATGGCGTTGTCCGTGGCAAAAGCGACGTGGGTGCAGCCGATATTGTTCATCGGTGTCTCGGGGTCCCACGGTTTTCCGGCGGGGCTGACATAGTGCAACAACTCGAGCATCGAAACCTGCTCGCCATCGCCAAATTGGAGCATGGCCCCCTGGAGTTTCGTACCGGGTACGCCGACGCCCACGCTGACCTCGGGCATATCGACATAGAACTCGGATACCACTTTGAGGCCGATCATCTCTTGGTACCATTTCTTGGACCGTTCCATGTCGGATACGGTAATGCAGCCATGATGAAGGCCACTGATGCTCGCCACGGTTAGCTCCTCCGTCGTTTGGCGCGGTGCGATGGTTGCGCCCGGTTTACTTCGATGATGGCCGCTAGATTCGCCGGCCGGTCATGGCGCCCTCATAGATGACGTCAATGGCTTCCCTTGGCCATTCGGCATCGCCAATGACGCAGAAATCCGACACCGTGCCATCGGCGCCAATCTCGTCGGCCAGTTGCCGAACCATCTCTCTGCCCCAGGCAAACACCACCATGTCGATCCCATCGAGGATTTCGTTTTGTCCTTTGCTTTGCACCTCGACCCAGTTGTCGCCGATGCGCTCAACGTTGCTGTTCAGCCTGACCTCGAGGTTGGGGTCGTCCGCAATCCTGGGAAGGACGACCATCTGCTTGATCCCTCCCAGGTCGGCGCCGAGCGCGTCTGAATCGTCGATGATCGTGCATTTGCAGTTGTGTTCGGAGAGGAACTCGGCCGTGGCCAGACCAATATCTTGACCGCCAATAACCACGGCGTTCTGGCCAATTTTTTTCTGGCCGAGCAAGACCGCGGCATAATCCGTGACCAGAGGCTTGTCGACACCGGGCACGTAGGGCGGCACGAACGGCTTGGTGCCGGTGGCCACGATGGTGACATCGGGCTTAGCCGCCTTGATATCCGCAAGCGTGACTTCTTTCCCGAGATGAACCTCTACGCCGGAGGCATTGACGGAGTGGATGCGATAGCGCGCGGTTTGCCACCATTCCTCGCGGAACTTGCCTTTTGAGGCCCAGCGCACGGCGCCGCCAAGCTCGTCCTCTTTTTCGTAGAGACTCACCGCATGACCGCGAAGGGCCGCGATACGGGCCGCCTCCATGCCCGCCAGGCCGCCACCGACGACCATGACGGTCTTCTTCTTCTCGGCGGGCTTCAGGGCCATCGCCCGCTCCCGACCGGCGGCGGGATTTACGGTGCATCTGACGCGCTGATCGCCAAACATCAAATCGATACATTTGTTGCAGGCCATGCACATGCAGATGTCGTCCAATTCCCCCTTTTGGGATTTGATGAGAATTTCCGGGTCGGCGTGGAGGGCCCTGACCATGTGGACGTAGTCGGCCTCGTTTCGCTCGAGAATCTGCTCGGCAAAGTTCATGTCGTTGATGCGCCCGGTCGCGATGACCGGAATGTCGAGGACCTCCTTCATGCCGGCGGCATAAGGCAATAAGCCGCCCAAGGGAAAATCCATTGTGTGGATGATCATCTGCGCCGATTCATAAATTCCGGAACTCACATCGACGTAATCGAGCCCCAGTTCCTCGAGCCTTTTCATGAAGGCACTGGTGTCTTTCAACGTCAGGCCGCCATCCACGAACTCGTCGGCGGTGACCCGATAACCCATCGGAAAATCGTCGCCCAAGACGGCCCGGATAGCCTGGTAGACCTCGGTGCCGAAACGCCAACGGTTCTCGGTGCTGCCACCATACTCGTCCGTGCGCTTGTTGCTGAACGGCGAGAGGAAGGAATTCAATATGTAGCCGTGGGCACCGTGCAAGGTGACCATGTCGTAGCCGGCTTCCTTGGCGCGCCTGGCGGCGGCCGCGTATTTCGCGATGAATTCCTTGATGTCATCAAGGCTCAGTTCTCGCGGCATGTAGCCGCCCGAGATCTCGCAGGGGATGGGCGAGGGCGCGACCGGCTGAAAGCCGGTTTTGTAGGTCGCGGCATTGCGGCCCGCATGCTGCAATTCCGTGACGGCCACGGTGCCGTACTTGTGAAGCGCGTCGGTCAGCCTTCTATGGCTCGGGATGTTGCTGTCGTCCCAAAGCCCCAATTGGTAGATATTGCCGCGTCCAACGGGATCGATAAACGTCGATTCCATGGTAATCATGCCGACGTCGTTCTTGGCCCGCTCAACCATATAATCGATATAAAACTGCGTAACATTGCCAAGTCTGTCGCCCCACTGTTTTTCCATGGGCGCCATCGAGACACGATTTTTTATTTTCAAATTCTTGATATAACCTGGCTCCAGCAGCTTTTTGAACTGAGTCATCTTTGGTCTCCGTCGGTCGATCTTACTGATCTATGACCCGGTATTGTTCGAAGGGCCGTTCGTTCGAAACGCACTCTCCGACGCCGTCAGTCGTTTCATCGGACGAAGCAGGGCTAGGCTCATAATTCGTGGCCCGCAATCGTCGATGGGCATCGGCTGCACCGACAATTCGCCAGTATCTCACTCTTCAGTTTTTCTTTGGAACGACCTTGATTTACATCAAATCGAGCCCGCCGTAGCCGGCGGTTCGCGGGCTCTCGCTCAGCTGCGCGGGCGAGGCCCACCGAGGGTCTGGCCGTCGTCGATCTTGAGGACAGAGCCGGTCATCTTGTTGGAGGCCGCGGACGCCAGAAACACAATCGCGCCAGTGAGGTCGCTCGGCTGCACCATGCGTTGTCGCGGAAACCGGTCGATCATGTGCCGGCCGACGTCAGACGAAAAGAACTCCCGGTTAAGCTCGGTCTCCACGAACCCGGGCGCAATCGCGTTGACCTGAATATCGTAGCGAGCCCATTCCAAGGCCATGGCGCGAGTCATTTGAACGATGGCCGCCTTCGACATGCTGTAGACGCAGACGCCGGGCAGCGCGACCTCGGCCAAAACCGATGTCACGTTGACGATTTTTCCGCCGCAGTCCCGGTCGATCATGTGGCGGCCGACCCGTTGCGCCACCAGCCAGGCGCCACGCAGATTGGTGGTTATCACCTGGTCAAACTCGGCCGGCGCGAAGTCATTGATCCACTTGTTGATCGTCATGTTTGCGTTGTTGATGAGAATATCGATCCCGCCGGTTTCGGATATGGCGGCCTCGACACCGGTGCCGATATCTTCCCCATCGGTCACGTCCATGCGCACGACATGGGCCGAGCCGCCGCCGGCCTTCAACTCATCGGCGAGGGCGTTCAATTGGTCCCTGCCACGCGCGGCCAACACGACCGTTGCGCCGGCCGAAACCAGCGCCGTGGCGAACTCGCGCCCAAGGCCTCGAGACGCTCCGGTTACGAGCGCCACTTTTCCGTTCAGGTCGAAATATCCAGCCATGCCCGCCACTCCCCCGCTACGGCTTGTTCCAGAGCCTTTGGACGGAGCCATAGAGCCTTACAAGGAGTTGCGGCACAAGGCCGGCGCGAAGAGATGTCGGTCAAGCAAGTTAGCCGGCAAAGCAGCGATGCCATCGAGCCGTGCTTCTTGCGTTTCAAGCTCCGGACCGGCAGGCATGTCGGCGGCACCGCCGTATCGAACGCGGGTTTGCTCGAGCCCGCCCATCGCGCCCGAAATCACGTGGTCCCTAAGAAAACAGGAGGATCAATTAATCGGAATGGACAGCGGCAACCATGTCGAGCAACGCCTGGACCTCTCGTCGAGCCGCGGCGTGACTCGAACGGGACAACCGGCGCCAGGGCGCCAAACTGTCCGCGACGTCGAAAACAGTAAGACCGCGGGTGAACAGCTCACGGTAGACCACGCGCTCGGATAGTCCCGGCGCCAAGCGAAAGCCGATGCGGTGGCCCAGATCGGTGAGTATGCGCTCCAGATCACGCCGGTTGTGGCTGTCCAGATGGGCCAGTCTGGTGCGCATCACGATCCAGTCCGGCGCCGGGCCGCCCAGGGCCCGCCGCCGCGCCGCCCGCGCCAGCACGGTGCGCGAGTAAGCGCTTGGGCCGAGGATGTTCCGGCCGTCCGCATCCAATCGGACCAACACATCGAGGTCGAGAAACGAGTCGTTCAAGGGCGTGATAAGAGTATCGGCGACGACGTGACCGAGGCGCGAGAGAAAGGTGTCGCTGCCCGGCGTATCGATGACGATGTAATCGCGGTCCTGCATCCCCTCGATTGCCGCCGCGAGTCCCCGGGTTTCCTCGTCCCGGGCCATGCTCCTATCCGCCTCGTCGGAGACTTCGACGAGCCAGTGCCGTGGCAGCTCGAGAGCGTGGTCCAGCGTGGCGGCGTAACGGACACGATTCTGCACGTAGTGGGTCAAGGTCGCCTGGCGGGGGTCGAGGTCGATACAGCCAACCGAGTGACCCTGCTTCATCAGGCCGACGATCAGGTGCATTGCCGTCGTCGACTTTCCCGACCCTCCTTTCTCGTTACCGAGCACGATAACCGATGGCCGCGCCGATTGCGCGAACCAGCTTTGAATCGTGCCGCTTGTTGCCGAGGCTGTCTGTCCCGTGCTCATCGGGCGATGCCAGTGGCGCGGCCGCGCCTTACCTTGCCGCTGGATGTCATGTCGAGCACCATTCGCGCCCGCCGCAATAGGATCTCAAGATCGGCGTCGTCACGGGCCTGCCGGAACCGCTTTTGCAGATCACGGCAAGCTGCCTGATCTGCACGCAACCAGCGGCGAAACTTTGCAGCTTCTTCCGGCGTCAGGACAAAGCGCAGCCAAAGTTCGAAGTCGCTGGACACCGCGGGCTCGAGTTCAGGCGAAATCTGATCGAGCAGCAGCGCCGCCAGTAGCGCCGGCCGGCGCAGCAAAGTGGCGTCGAGGCTTGCCCGTCCGCGGGCTCCGCCGGCGGCGATCTTGCTATCCTTCAAGCGAGGCACCGGCGGCCCAACCCGTTGCCGCACTCTTGCCCGCGTGACGCTGCGCCCGCGGTTGCGATTCTGGCGGTCCCTTGACCATTCGGCAGGTGCTCAAGAGTCAGAGTCTCAACAATTTGAATTTGAGCAATATGTTGGGGCATCGGAAGAGAGGTATACAATATGTTGACAATCGGGTGCAAATTTGTTTTGAGTGATTCTAATTTTGTAATTGGTGGCTCAAATCTCCCTGCGTTGGCACGGCAGCACCGTGTCAGCCTCGGGGATACATTCAAGACGGGAATATCATATGAAGGTCATAGCATTCGCATCGCAAAAGGGTGGTTCCGGCAAGACCACTCTGGCCGCACATCTTGCTGTACAAGCCGAACTGGCCGGAGCCGGCCCGGTTGGAATAATCGACGCCGACCCGCAAGGAACCCTTGCCGATTGGCGTCAGGCACGGGAGGCTGCCACGCCGCGCTTCGCTTGTACTGGCCCGCAGGGGCTGGCCAAGGAAGTCGAGACGATGCGCAAGGCGGGCGTCAAATTGTTGATAATCGACACGCCCCCGGCGATCAGCTCCACCATAGGCCGGGTCATCGCGCTGGCCGATCTGGTGGTGATCCCGGCTCGGCCGAGCCCTCATGATCTTCGCGCCGCCGGCGCCACGGTGGCGATTGTCGAGGCACTTGGGAAGCCGTTGACCTTCGTTATCAACGGCGCGGCCCCCAGAACCCGCATTGCCGCCGAAGCGGCGATCGCTCTCTCGCAGCACGGTCCGGTGGCGCCGGTGGTGATTCATCAGCGCGTCGGGTTCGCGGGCTCGATGATCGACGGCCGCACGGCAATAGAGATCCCGGGTCGGTCGCGGTCGCCGGAGGAAGTGGGCGAGCTGTGGGCCTATGTCGAGAAACGGATGGCGCGGAAAGGCGCGAGAAAGCCTGTGCCTGCACGGGCGAAAAAGCCTGCGCCTGCAAAAGCCCTGAGGAAGCGGACCGGCAAGAAACCGCCGGTCGAGGCGCCGATCAAGAAAGCGGCGTAACGGCGCTGCCGACAGAGGCCGGGGGCAGTCGTCCTGATCAGCCCGGGCTGAGGCCCTGCAGCCGGCGAACTGGTCGTCCGTTCTCAAAGAACGGCGGTCGTGTCGGTCCTGTTCCCGAGTTTGAAGCAGGGCTTGTGTGGCCTTTCGGGCTCGTGGAGCTGGCCCCAAGCTTGATTTAGGTCTTGCGGCGACCTTTCTGGTCGGACGTGCCAGGTCTGGTCGGACGTGCCAGGTCTGGTCGGACGTGCCAGGTCTGGTCGAACGTGCCAGGTCTGGTCGAACGTGCCAGGTCAGGACGTCCGGGTTGCGGCCGTCCCTACGACCACCGGGATGGTCCTTTCGGTCCTCCCGAGATCAGATTGGACTTCAGAAACGGCTGTAGTCTTCGATCGGCGCGTGGGTTGGCCTCTCCGACCAAACACGACCCTTCTCTCAGAGAGTTCATCTGAGCACTCGTAATCAATAACCCCAACGTCAATCGAGTCGCGCTCCACACGTTGACACGCCGGCCGTGGGCCGACGGTTGGGCAAGAGGGTGACTTTGAGGCGTCGCAACGGACGATCCCCCCTGTTACCGTCGGCCACGAAATCGGATAGGGCCGATCCGCGCCTAGCCGGCCATGAGCGCGTCGATGTCGTCCTGGTTGATGCCGTCGGTCAGCGCGGGGCCATTCAGGAGTGCGGCGTCGGGCCGTTGGTCGGTTTCTTCGGCCTCGATCTCTGCCGAATCGAAGCCGTCGACACCCCAGATCTTGACCATGGCATTGATGCGCTGTTCCAGGTAACGCAATGTATTGACGACTTTGGTCGTGCGTTGCCCCGTGATGTCCTGGAACGAACAGGCCATGAATATCTCCGTGGCTTGCGCCTCGAGTTCGTCGCAGCTTTTGTCTGTCATGCCTTCGTCGCGTACCCGCTCGACGATTTCCTGAACGCGCTCCGCCGACATCAGAATGTCCGAGGTCGCGCGTTCCGTTGCGCTCACGATGGCGTCGAGCTCACCGGTGGCTTGGAGGATTCGATTGTTCGAGGCGGACTCGTCCGGCCGAATGGCGGCGATCTCGAGGCGGGTCTGTTCGATGTGGGCGCTCATTTCCTGTAGCTCGCGCCGCAATAACGCCACGTGTTCGCCGCGGTCGGCCCCCGGCGCCGGTCCGGAGATCGAGGCCTTCAGGTCGCTGACCAGGGAATGAAACTCGCTTAAAGCGACCGCGCGCATATGCTCGTCGCGCCGGCGCAGGAAATCGCGCCCGAGAGAAGAGGCATACAGCTGCTCCTCGACGGCCGAATATTCTTCATCGGTAATTGCGGGTTCATCAACCATGGCATTTATCCTATGACGGCTTCGATTTTCGATTTCAGCGTTGCCGCATTGAACGGTTTGACGATGTAGTTATCGACCCCGGCCTCTTTTGCCGCGACCACGTTATCCGTCTTGCTCTCGGCGGTAATCATGATGAATGGCAGGCTTTTGAGCTTGTCTTGGCCACGTATGTTCCGCAGCAGCTCCAACCCGGTCATCGGCGCCATATTCCAATCGGAAATGATCAGACCGAACTCGCGTTTCGATAGTTCAGCGAGCGCGCTTTTCCCGTCTTCGGCTTCAAAAATCTGTGTGAATCCAATCTGTTCAAGCAGATTCTTGATAATTCGCCGCATGCTTTGAAAGTCATCGACGACCAAAACGTTGAGCTGAGAGCTAGGCACGACAGACCTCCGCCAAATCAAGTGACGGCGGAACGCTACATGATGAAGGTAAACAATGATTTAGGGTTTATGCTCTTGAGCGCGCCGGGACCGGCTTGAGGGATGGATAGAGCTCGGGAGGGCCTGTCAGGGCCCGCCACGGCGCCTACCAGCCGAAATCGCCGAGCGAGCCAAAGACCCCGAGGCGCACGAGATCCTTGCCCGTGACCCAAATCATGAGCGAAATCATCATCGCGAAGCCGACGCGAAAGCCGATCGCCTGAATGCGCGGCTTCACCGGCCGGCGCATCACGGCCTCGAACAGATAGAATACGAGATGGCCGCCATCCAGCATGGGCACGGGGAGCAGATTGAGCATCCCGAGATTGATCGAGAGCACCGCCAGGAAGAGCAGCATGCTGGCGAGGCCCGCCTGAGCCACTTGGCCGGACATCTCGGCGATGCGGACCGGCCCGCCAAGCTCGTCGATCGGGCGGGTGCCCGTGATCATTTGACCCAAAGACTTCAAGGTCGCGGCGGTCACGTCCAGCGTTCCCGCCGCCGCGGCCCAGATGGCATCGACCGTGCCGTAGGGCTCGATCAAGACCTGCCCGCCAAGGCCGAGCGCGGCGAAGGGGCGGGTCTCGGCGGGGCTTTGCCGCGCTCCCCCCCCGAAGGGCGCTTCGACCGGCAGCGGTGTGAGCGCGAGGACGAGCTCGACCTCGCCCCGGCGAATTTGCATCTCGAGCGGTCGCTCGAGGCTAGCCGCGACAATGGCTTGGAAGGCCTCGATTTCCGCGATCGGCTCGCCGCCTACGCCGAGAATCGAATCGCCCGGCTGCAACCCCGCTGCGGCGGCTGGACCGCCGGCGAGAACCGCATCGACTTGTATGGTCGTGGCTTGCCGGCCCACCGTGCCGAACAGGATGGCGAGTAAGACGGCGGCGAAAAGGAAGTTGCCCGCCGGGCCGCCGAGCA
>JAUVWK010000478.1 GCA_030604165.1 Alphaproteobacteria bacterium
GCAGGGATTGCCGGCATATTTCGCCACCGCGTCGTCGAGGATGGCGAACAACGGCTTGGCCTCGATGTTCACGTCCCAGCCAAGACCCGGTGGGTATGACGGCTCCCATGGGTAGGGCCGGGCCGCCAAGACCGTCTCGCCCGCGCCGCGTTGGCTCCGATAGATGAGGGCCAAGAAGAAGGCCCCGGCGCGCCGCATGGTGGCCATCAAGTTCACGGCGGAAGCAACTCCTCGCCCTTACGGCTTGCGACTGCGCTTTGCCCGCGACCGATCATAGCTCATCAGGAGCGTCCCCGAGTGCTATCCCATGTCATGATTTGGCGCGCGCCATGAGACCGAGCCGCGCCCCAGAACGAGAGATCGGCGCCAGCCGGAATGGCCGCAGACTGTGGTCGCCAACGGCGCACAGGTAAAGTAAATTCCAAAAAAAGGAGAAATTTGGCCCGCGAGGTCGGGCCCAAGCGGCCCGGGGCTGGGCCTCTTCGGAAGGCCGGCGTTAGGCCTCTTCGGAAAGAAAGTCCTTGAGACGCCCCAGCAGTCCGGCCTTGACTTTTTTTGCCTTGGGCGCGGCCGACTTCGCGATATCGGGCCCGCCTGAGGGCGCGGATTTTGCTTTCGCCGGCGCCCCATTTGGCTTGGCAGCCGGCTTGGGCGCTGCTTTGGCCGGCGCGGCGTTACGAGCGTATTCCGGATTCGAATAGGTGAAGATATTGCGATAGTCGCCCGCATCGTTGACGGCGTAATAGGCGATCTTCCGGATGGTCGAGTCTTTCTCACACTTGAGCCGCGCATCGGCTTCCGCCTCCGCGCGGTCGCGTATGTCATAGCTGTAGTCGACCTTGCCGTCCCTAAGGTCCTGGTTGCCCCGACAACTATAGATTTCCGTCATCTCAGCCATGGTCGGCCCTCCGGCTCAGCCGCCGTCGTCAGTTTGGATCGCACTACGCTTCCCGATTATGCTTAACATCGGAACAGTGTAGGAAACGTTAACCCCTGATAACTGAAAGACAAATAACGACAAATACCGTGCCGCCGACAGGCGTCGGGCGGGGCTATTTCCGCCATCCTCCGCACCAACGGAGCGGGGCGTCCAAGCGCCGCCACGATTAGTCTAAACCATTGAAAAAGTGGCGCACCCGACAGGATTCGAACCTGTGACCTCTGCCTTCGGAGGGCAGCGCTCTATCCAGCTGAGCTACGGGTGCGCAGGGTGTCAGGTTGCGAACGCCGCTACGCGTTTGTCCTGCTTGGCTGTCTACCTTGTCGGGTGGCGCCTCGCAAGAAGAACAAATAGGGTATACACGGCCCTAATCGTGGTGCATCGCCCGCGCCGACCAGTTTAGAGCAGTTCGAAAATTAACGGCTCCGGTCATGGCTCGTCCGCGGCCTGGCGGGTGAGATGAAGAAAAATGTCTTCCAGGTCGGATTCCACGGTGCTCAGGTCAAGGATCGTCACACCGGCCTGCTGCACCGCCGCCAGGATGGCGCCGATTTCGGTCTGGCTCCGGGCATAGCGCACCACCAAGCGGCGCGGCCCGCGCAATTCCACCTCGAAGCGCGAGAGGCCCGCCGGCAGTTGCGCCATATCCTCATCGACGAAAATGACAAGTTCTTTCCGGTCGAGCCGCGCCACCAGGTCCGGCATCCGATCATTGGCGATCAGCCGACCGCGGTGAATGATGGCGACGCGATCGCAAAGCTCCTCGGCTTCCTCGAGATAGTGCGTGGAAAGCACCACGGTGGTGCCGGCGGCGTTGAGCCGGCGCACATAGGCCCAAAGCTGCTGGCGGAACTCCACGTCCACGCCGGCGGTGGGCTCGTCGAGGATGACGATCGGCGGCGCATGAACCAGCGCCTTGGCCACCATCAGCCGCCGGCGCATGCCGCCGGAGAGAGCGCGCGGGTAGGTCGTTGCCTGGTCGGTCAGCCCGACCGCGGCAAGCAGCTCGTCGGTGCGCCGCTCGCCCTTGGTCAAGCCGTAATAGCCGGCCTGCACATCCAGCGCCTCGCGGGCGGCGAAAAAGGGGTCGAGCACCAGCTCCTGCGGCACCACGCCGATCGAAAGCCGGGCGCTGCGCATCTCCCGGTCCATGTCGTGGCCGCCGATCCAGACCTTGCCGTCGGTTTTGATGACCAAGCCGGCAAGGATATTGATCAAGGTGGATTTACCCGCGCCGTTGGGACCGAGCAGGCCGAAAAACGAGCCCTGCGGAATCCGGAGATCGATACTCTTGAGCGCCTCCACGGTCCCGCCACGCTTGTCTCGATAGACCTTGCGCAAGCCCTCGACGACGATGGCGTCGGGCGGTGCGGAAGCGAGGGCGCTGTCCGCCTGCACCGGCTCGGCGGGGCGCCCTCGGCCGGCGCCGTCTTCGCCGCCATCTCGTGTCAGCGTTTGTTGCGTCATGTAATAAGATCTGGATCCTAGGGTGCACTAGCGCAAGGGAGAATCGTGCGAGACGCGGTTGATCGGTGCGCCGCAATGGGTATCATCGGCCCGTCGTCCGGGTCAATGAAGCCGGCGGTTCAGGTTTGCCGGCCGAGCCCGCCGCAGGACAACCCCGCAAGCTCATGAAACCACCTGAAACCATCCCAATCGCCGACAGCACGATCGGTTGCGACGGCGGCGGTGGGCCACTTAGCCACCCGATGGTCTATCTCACCCTCGAAGACAAGGGCGAGATCGACTGCCCCTATTGCGGCCGCCGCTTCGTGCTCGAGAAACCGCCCGCCGCCGCGCGCGGTTAGGGCCTTTCAGGATCTAACGGAAGCGGCCCTGAGCGCCACGCCCTGGCGAACGCGAGCGCGACACCGACGGCGAGCGCCGACAGCCCGACATTGGCCCAATAGGCGTCGCCCGCGAAGGCCTGGTACAACACGCCCGCGAGCAACAGCCCGAGGCCGAGCGCCGCGCCGTGGGTTACACCCGCAAACAGGC
>JAUVWK010000295.1 GCA_030604165.1 Alphaproteobacteria bacterium
ACACGCCTTCTCCCCCGCACGATCTTCCCTCGCGTCGATCAATGCCGGCGGACTATACGTGGAACAAAATCCAGATGCGAGTAAGAAGGCGGACCAACACGCCGACCGGCGGCGGCCAAACAAAAGCTGAGGGCCGCGGCGCGAGGCGCGCCCTGAACACCGGCAAACTACATTTAAATTATTATAATTCTTGCATTTTCTCCCATCGAGCGAGCCGCTCGGAACCGCGCTTCCGTGAGCCGGCCACGCCTCGGTCCGCCTGCGACTATTTGCCGCGCCCTTCGGCGAGCTTGCCGTGTGCGGGCGATTCCACGCGGCGCCATGGTTTCGCCGCGCGCATACCCCATATCATGGGGCAGCGGGTGGCAGCGGGTGGCAGCGGGGAACGCCGGCGGCGCGCCGGCGGGTCGATGAGAGGGATACCAAGATGAGCAACGCGGCGACTGCCGACGAACTGTTTTTCAACCGCGCCGGGCTGGACCGGGCCCGCACGGAAGCGATCGTCGCCGACGCCCTGGACGGCGCGGACGACGGCGAGCTGTTCCTGGAATACCGCCAGACCGAGAGCCTGGTGTTCGATGACGGGCGGCTCAAGAGCGCGAGTTTCGATACGACGCAAGGGTTGGGTCTGCGCGCGGTCGCCGACGAAGCGACCGGATATGCCCATGCCTCCGAGCTGAGCGAGGCGGCGATCAAACGCGCCGCGCAAACGGTCCGCGCGGTGCGCGCGGGTTATGCCGGCGAGCTCGCGCTCGGCCCCTCGAAGACCGATCGCACGCTGTACGCGCCCGACAACCCGCTCGAACAGGTGCCCTTCGCCGACAAGGTCAAGCTCTTGGGCGAGATCGACGGCTATGCCCGCGGCCGCGATCCGAGGGTTCGGCAGGTGATGATTTCCCTGCTCGGCGAGTGGCAGGCGGTGCAGATCATCCGGCCCGACGGCGCCGCCGCCGCCGATATCCGCCCTCTGGTGCGACTCAACGTCTCGATCGTGGCGGGCGACGGCGAGCGCCAGGAAACCGGCGCGCACGGCGTCGGCGGCCGCCGTGGCTACGACCTCTACCTCGAACCCGAGCGCTGGCGGGCCCAGGTGGACGAGGCGCTCCGCCAAGCGCTGGTGAATCTCGATTCGGTGCCGACCCCGGCCGGCGAGATGCCCGTGGTACTCGGCCCGGGTTGGCCCGGCATCCTGCTCCACGAGGCCATCGGCCACGGCCTCGAAGGCGACTTCAATCGCAAGAAGACCTCCGCCTTCTCAGGCCTGCTCGGCGAGCGCGTCGCCGCGCCCGGCGTCACCGTGGTGGACGACGGCACCCTCGACGAGCGGCGCGGCTCGCTCAGCATCGACGACGAAGGCACACCGACGGATCGCACCGTGCTGATCGAGGATGGCATCCTGAAAGGCTATTTGCAGGACCGCATGAATGCTCGGCTGATGGGCATGGAGCCGACCGGCAACGGCCGGCGCGAGAGCTTTGCCCACGCCCCGCTGCCGCGCATGACCAACACCTTCATGCTGGCCGGCGATCGCGCGCCCGAGGAGATCATCCGCTCGCTCAAGCGCGGCGTCTACGCGGTCAATTTCGGCGGCGGCCAGGTGGACATCACCTCGGGCAAGTTCGTCTTCTCGGCCTCCGAGGCCTATCTGATCGAAGACGGCAAGGTGGGCGCCGCGCTCAGGGGCGCGAGCCTGATCGGCAACGGCCCCGACGTGTTGACCCGGGTCACGGCGGTGGGTAACGACTTCGCCCTCGATCCCGGAATCGGCACCTGCGGCAAGGACGGCCAGGGCGTGCCCGTGGGCGTCGGCCTGCCGACATTGTTGGTCGATGGCATTACCGTCGGCGGCACCCAGGCGTGAGCCCAGCGCTCAATCCAAGGTTATCACCTTGCCCGTCGCGGCAGATTCTTCGGCCGCCAGCGTGGTGCGCACGGCAGCCATCGATTCTTCCGGCGTGATGACGTCGGGCCGCCGGCCTTCATTGATGCAGCGGATGAAATACAGAAACTCTTCGCGTAGCGCGCCACCCAAGCTGCCGTTCATTTCCGGCCAATAGGTGGTATCGGGGCTTCTGAAACCGTCGGCGTTGCAAATGCCGAAATTGGGGAAGGTGTCCTGAATATGGATGAACCCGTCGGAGCCGATGATCGACATGCGCTCGTCGATATCGAAGGGCGTTTTTTCGGGCATGCACCAGACGGCCTCGACGATGGCGCTGGCGCCGGAGGCGAAGCGGTACATGGTCTGCCCGATATCCGGATATTTGCGCCCGCGAAGATCGACCGTTTGGGCGTAGGCGCTCACGATCTTGTCGCCGGTGAGCCACAGCATCACATCGGTATCGTGAATGGTATCGCCGATGATGGGGCCGATCTTATCGAGAATTTCCGGCGTCCAGGCGGCCGGAATATTGCGCCGGGCGGAGAGCGATAAAATCCGGCCCAGGCGGCCCGAATCGATTTCCCGCTTGGCGGCGATATAGCGCGGATTGAAGCGGCAGATGTGACCGACCATGAGATTGCCCCGCGCGGACGCCGCCGCCTCGCAAATCCGGCGGCAATCCTCGACCGTGTGCGCCATGGGTTTTTCCAGAAAAACATGCTTGCCGGCGCGCAGCGCGGCCAAGGTGGGCTCGGTATGTTGATCCCACATGGTGGTGATGCTAACCGCGTCGATCTCCGGATCCTTCAGCAGCTCGTTGTAATCGGTGAAGGTTTTTTTCACGCCGAATTTTTGCGCGACCTCCTCCAGGCGCGATTTGGTGCGCGTGCAAAGGGCGGCAATCTCGATCCCCGGAATACCGGCAAAGGCTTGGCAGTGCACCTCGCCGAACCAACCGATACCGATAACGGCGAACCTGACGCGCTCCATCTTGCCGTCTCCTATGTTCCGTGGGCGATGATACGGCCCCGGCTCAGTAGGCGTATTCCTCGAACAGCGGATCGACGCTGCGGTTCCAGCGGGTCTCGTAGGCCTCGAGCAGCTCCTCCGCCGGCGTGCGCCCCGATTCGACGATGTCCCGGAGATAGGTCAGGTAATCGCGCTCGTCCAGATCATGGATGCCGGCCATGGCGCGGCGCTTGAGCCCGCCGTCCGCGATCGCGGTGACCTCGACCGCAACCTCGCGCAGGGTGCGGCCGCCGATCTCGGCCTTCAGGCCGAGCCGGGGCACCTCCTCGCGCAGACGCACGATATCGGCGACGCGCCACTCGCCGACCAGTTGGCAGGCCTCGTCGAGTGCGATCGAGTCGTATACCAAGCCGACCCAGAGCGCCGGCAGCGCGCAGAGCCGCCCCCAGGGCCCGCCGTCGGCGCCGCGCATCTCGATATAGCGCTTGAGCCGAACCTCGGGAAACAGCGTGGTGAGATGGTCTTCCCAATCCGCCAGCGTCGGCCGTTCGCCCGGCAGCGCCGGCAACTTGCCCGCCAAGAAGTCGCGAAACGACTGGCCGGCGGCGTCGACATAGCGGCCGTCGCGGCTGACGAAATACATCGGCACGTCGAGCACGTGCTCGGCATAGCGCTCGAAGCTCATGCCGTCTTCGAAGACGAAGGGCAGCATGCCGCAGCGCGCCGGGTCGGTCTGGGTCCAAACTTGGCTGCGGTAGCTCAAAAAGCCGTTGGGCTTGCCGTCGGTGAACGGCGAGTTGGCGAACAAGGCGGTCGCCAGCGGCTGCAAACCGACGCCGACGCGCATCTTGCGGGCCATGTCGGCCTCGGAGTCGAAATCGAGATTGACCTGCACCGTACAGGTGCGGGTCATCATGTCGAGCCCGAGCGCGCCCATGGTGGGCATATAGCGGCGCATGATGGCGTAGCGCCCCTTGGGCATCCAGGGGATCTCTTCGCGCTCCCATTTGGGCTGAAAGCCGAGGCCGAGAAAACCGACGCCGAGCTCGGCGGCGACGGTGCGCACCTGGTCGAGGTGGGTGTTCACCTCGTCGCAGGTTTCGTGCAGGGTTTGCACCGGCGCGCCCGACAGCTCGAGCTGGCCGCCGGGCTCCAGCGTGATCGATTGTTTGCCGCTGGTCAGCGCAATCACATTGTCGCCCTCGAAGGAAGGCCGCCAGCCATAGCGCTGCAAGCCCTCCAGCATGGCGCGAATGCCCGCCGGGCCCTCGTAAGGCAAAGGCTTGAGATCGTCGAGCCGGTAGCCGAACTTCTCGTGCTCCGTGCCGATGCGCCAGCGCTCGCGCGGCTTGCAGCCCGCCTCCAAATAGGCCACGAGGTCGCGGCGGTCAGTGACCGGCTCCACGCCGGACCGTTCGTCCAACACCGTCGTCTCCGTCATCGAGTCCCTGTCTCCGCGCGGCGAAAAAGCCTGAACCGAGCGCTACTTATCGGCTTCCCTGATACGCTGAATCGACAGACGCCGCAAGCTCATGGCCGCGCCGCTCCGCGGGGCCCAG